>NZ_CEXQBZ010000123.1:0-32350 GCF_982712965.1 Neisseria flava
CCAACGGATTAAAAGTCCGCTGCTCTACCGACTGAGCTAACGACCCGATAAGCTGCAAATTATAGAAGGCGAGATTTTTCGTGTCAAGCAATTTTCTCAAAACAACAAGATTAAATCTTTAAATATTTGATTTTCCGATTATTCGCTTTTGCATAATCTTCAGCACCACAAGATCGTCTGAAACCGTTCGAAAGGCTTTCAGACGACCTCTGCCCGTTATTCCACTACAATTTTTGGGAAGCGGCTGCTGAAATCTTTACCTTTGTCTGCAATCGTCAGTGCGATTTGGAAGGCCGCGTCGGTATAGATTTTGGCAATAGCGGGATGGTCGTCAAACAACTGTTTCGCCGCGCCGCCATCCATTGCTTCACGCACGGGCAGGCTTAACGGGAGTTGTCCGAGCAGCGGGACATTCAGACGACCTGCCAAGTTTTTGCCGCCTTCAGAACCGAAAATAGCTTCGGCATGACCGCAGTTGGAGCAGATATGTACCGACATGTTTTCCAGTACGCCGAAAATCGGGATATTGACTTTGTGGAACATATCCACCGCCTTGCGCGCGTCAATCAGGGCGATGTCTTGCGGTGTGGTAACGACGACCGAGCCGGTTACGGGGATTTTCTGCGACAGGGTGAGCTGGATGTCACCTGTACCCGGCGGCAGGTCGATGAAGAGATAGTCCACTTCGTCCCACTCGCTTTGGAACATCAACTGCTGCAAGGCTTGGCTTACCATCGGGCCTCGCCAAACGACGGCTTGGTCGGTATCGACCAAAAAGCCGATGGACATCACTTGGATGCCGCTGTCGGCTTCGACGGGAATTAGTTTTTGTTTTTTTTGGTCGGGTTTGCGGTCTTGCACGCCCAACATAGTCGGCTGGCTGGGGCCGTAGAGATCGGCATCCAACACGCCCACGCGCGCGCCCATGCGTGCCATGGCGGTGGCGAGGTTGGCGGTGGTGGTGGATTTGCCGACACCGCCTTTGCCGGATGCAACGGCGATAATGTTTTTGACGCCTTTGATGGTGGCGACACCGGGCTGTACTTTGTGCGTTGTGATTTCAGTGTCAATGCTGAGATGGATATGCGCGTCGCCTGTGATGCCGATGACGGCTTCTTGCAGGCTGTTGGCGATGTCGGCAGCGATATGACCGACGGGGAATCCGAATTTCAGTCCGATATAAAGGCCGTCGGAACGTTCTTCCAACAGCTTGACGGCTTTTTCGCTGCCGAGCGTGCGCTCGGTGCCGGGGATTTTTACTGCTTCGATTGCGGCGGAAATGGCGGGAATATTCATGTTGTTCTCTCTGATGCGGTGGCGTTTGAAACAAAACGAATGATACCGTATTGCCTTGTTCGGACGCAAAATATTGCGGGATTGGCGTTTCAGACGACTTCTCGCATGAAACGCCAAGCCCGCGGGGAAATGCGTATAATGACCGCCTGACAAAATTTGTAAGCATCAAAATAAGATTATGGACATTTCCGATTTCGATTTCACCCTGCCCGACCGATTAATTGCCCAGCATCCGCCCGAAGTGCGCGGCAGCAGCCGCCTTTTGGTCGCACTACCCGATATGCCGCTGCAAGACCGGGCGTTTGGCGATTTGCCTAATTATATTGAGGCGGGCGACGTTTTGGTGTTCAACAACACCAAAGTCATGAAAGCGCGGCTGTTCGGGCAAAAAGAGAGTGGCGGCAAAATCGAAGCTTTGATAGAGCGCGTTTTGGACAACCACACCGCGCTGGCGCATATCCGTTCGTCCAAATCGCCCAAGCCCGGCACGAAGCTGATTTTCGAAGGCGATATTTGTGCCGTCATGGTTGAGCGTGCGGACGAACTGTTCTGCCTGCGTTTTGAAGGCGAACAAACCGTTTACGAACTTTTGGAGCAAAACGGCCATTTGCCGCTGCCGCCCTATATCGAACGCGCTGCCGACGCGAATGACGACAAGCGTTATCAAACCATCTATGCCAAACATCAGGGCGCGGTCGCGGCGCCGACGGCAGGTTTGCATTTTACAGACGAGCTTTTAGGTCGTCTGAAAGCCAAAGGCGTGGAAACGGCGGAAGTCACCCTGCACGTCGGCGCAGGAACGTTCCAGCCCGTGCGTGTGGACAAAATCGAAGAACACAAGATGCACAGCGAATGGTTTGACGTACTGCCCGAAACCGTCGCCGCCATCGAAGCCGCCCATGCGCGTGGAAACAAAGTTTGGGCAGTCGGCACCACTTCCATGCGCGCCCTCGAATCCGCCGCGCGCGAGACAGGTCGTCTGAAAGCAGGACAGGGCGATACCGATATTTTCATCACGCCGGGCTACCGCTTCCGCGTCATCGACCACCTGATTACCAATTTCCACCTGCCCAAATCCACGCTCCTGATGCTCGTCAGCGCGTTTTCGGGTATGGAACACATCCGCGCAGTGTACCGCCATGCGGTCGAACATGAATACCGTTTTTTCAGCTACGGGGATGCGATGGTTTTGGGGCGGAGCGAAACGGACATCGCAGATTAAAAGATACTGCCCATCCTGCCGCCTTTCCCGCTCTGAAAATCGGCTTTTGAATTCAGCAATGGTTTTTAAACGCCTATTTCGTAAAATTTCCTATGAATTTCCCGCCCGCGCGGGAATGACGGCAGGAATCTTACTATTTTCGGTTCGCCATCAGTCTCCTGGTTCAATATGAAACCGGCTTTAATTCATGAAGTTGAACTTCAATTATTTGCATCTTCCTTTTCTTGATTGGTTTTCCTGAAAATTCGTCTAACAAAAACATAGGGAAGAAATATTGAAAGAAAATTCAAAGTCCCCTGAATAAAATTCAAATTCCAACTGTATTTATTGATATAGCCGAGAAGGAACATATCAGATAAAAAATATAGAAATTGATAACAAGCTATGACCAATATTACGAAAAATATAAACTGCTTCCAGTTGTTCATAGAATACCTCACACCTTTTCCAAAAGGTCCAATGCTGCCAACAATAAATCCATTCCCTTGCTGCTTCATGTTTTTCCTGATTGAAGCCTGCCGGTAGGTTTTTCAATAACAAAGATTCATTCTTGCCGATGCGTTCTAAAGTTTTCCCGACTCATCCGTACTTATTCCCCATCAAACACGCTTTACATTCAGCCGCAGCTTGATGTCGTCTGAAAACGGGGTTACGTTGGGGTTGATGATGAAAGGTCGTCTGAAATTTTTCAGACGACCTTTTCGCATCCGCACCTCAAACGTGATGGACAATCAGTTTCTTGCCCTGATAGTCCAATACGTCCACATCCATATCAAACAAATCTTTAATATTTTCAGCGGTAAAGATGTCGTTTGGCGTGCCGGTCATGGCGACTTGCCCGTTTTTCATGGCGACGACGTGATCGGCGTAGGCGGCGGCTTGGTTGATGTCGTGCAGGACGACGACGGTGGTGCGCTTGTGTTCGCGGGTCAGCCGTTGGAGCAGCTGCATGAGGGCGCGGGCGTGGTACATATCGAGGTTGTTGAGCGGTTCGTCCAAGAGGACGTAATCGGTGCTTTGGCAGAATACCATGGCAATCATGGCGCGTTGGCGTTGTCCGCCGGAGAGTTCGGTCAGGTAGCGGTTGGCAAAGCTGTCCAGTTTGAACTCGGAAAGTGCGTTTTCGACGATGGCGAGGTCTTCGGGGGTCGGTCTGCCTTGGTGGTAGGGATAACGCCCGAACATGAGCAGATCACGCACGGTAATGCGGCTCATGACGCTGTTTTCTTGGGTCAGGATGGAGAGCGTTTTTGCCAGCTCGGCGGTAGGTGTGGTGGAAACATCTTTGCCGGCGTAGCTGATGCTGCCCTGCTCCAGCGGGCGGAGGCGCGCCATGAAGGAGAGGAGCGTGGATTTGCCTGCGCCGTTGGGGCCGATGAGCGCGGTAATGCCGCCTTCGGGGATGTCTAGGCTGACGTTGTTGAGGATGGGGTTGCCGCCGATGTGGAAGCTGACGTTGCGGATGGTAATCATGAGTGGACTTGATGTGTGGATTTGTTTTCAGACGACCTCAGAACATGGGAGGTCGTCTGAAAATGATGGGCTTCAGATTTCGCGAACGATGACGAATTGGGGATTGTCTGCCAAATCAATCAAGAAGGCTTTGACACGCGCCTGCCAGAGTTCGCCGAAGCGTTTGAGTTCTTCTGCGGTGGCGGTGCCGCTGACGGCTTTGGGCATGATGTCGCGCATTTCGGGGGCGAAGGGCTGCATGGCGGCGTTGAGGCTGACGGCGACGGTTTTGCCGTTGTCTTTACGACGCAGGGTCAGCGTGCCTTCGATGTCGGCATCGAAACTCAACAGGTTGCGGCGGGCGAAGCGTCCTTGCGGACCGACACCGCCGAAGCCCGTTTCGGGAGCGGCGCCGGTTAAGAGTTGGACGACGGATGCGGTAACGCCGACCGTGCCTTCGTCGCGCGCACCCTGCATGGCGGCTTCGATTCTTCCGCGCTGCGGCAGGTCGCTGCCGTAAAGTGCTTTCAGGCCTTTAAGCGTCATGAGATACGCGCCTGCGACAGTGGGGCAGGAGTGTCCGCACAGGCGGACGGCATCGGCGTAGCGATACTGCATGATGCCCTCCTCTGCCGCGCCGAGAAATTCGGCGAGCGCGTCTTGGACGGTCAGCGTCGGGGCTTGCTCGAAAAATTCGGGGAAATGTTCTTGAGTCATACGGTATCCTTTTACTTTAAAGAGGTCGTCTGAATCTGTTTTCAGACGACCTTTGTGCTTATTTCAACAGGGTGCGTTTATCGTTGATAAACATTTCGGCAATTTTACTTGAACCGAACGGGTTGAGGTGGTTGGTATCGAAGTACACCGGCAGCCCGTCTATGAGTTTGTCCGCGGGGATGTACTGCATAAAGTCCACCCACTGCACGCCGCGGTGCTGCTTCACGATTTTTTCGACTTCGTCTTCAGACTTGGCGGAATCGCGGATTTCTGCCTTTTTATCCTCTGAAACATAATGGATGTCGATGCCGAGCTTTTGTCTCAGATAATAACGCCGCAACGGCAACTGCCCGTCCATAGGCGTATCGGCCAAAACGTACACTTGCTTGCCCGCCTTCACCAAATCCTCCAGCATTGTGTTGAACCTTTCCAAAAATTCCGGTTTGGCGGTATGGAGGAACCAGCGTTGCGAAATGATGATGACAGGATAGTCTTTGGTTTTTTGTTCGATAAAACTGTTATACGGATTGCAGCGGTCGGCGCGGCGGTCGCTGTCGGGCAGGATAAATCCGAACGCGGTGGCGCAGCTGTTGGACGTGATGACGTCCGCCGACCAGCCTTCTTTTTTGCCGACAATGTCGAGAAACGGGCTTAAATGCGCGGCATGTGAGTCGCCGATGACCAAAACTTCAGGCTTTTTGTTTGCCGTACCGACGGCACAGTCGGTTTTGGTCAGCGTGTCCGCACAGATTTTGCTTTCATCAACCTTGTACAAAGTGGTTTCAAACGCGGCGGGTTTGGCGGTCATCAGGTAGGCTGTCGCGGGAATCAGCAGCGCGAAATAAGCCGCAATGCTCCATTTGAATTTCACCGTCGTAAAATTCTTTACCTTCCGCGCCGGTGTTTCCACAAAATAATAAGACAACACCGACAACAACAGCATGATGATCACAGCCAGCGCCGATGCGGCAAGCGGAAGCTGCGCGTCCATATAAATGTAGCGCATAAGCGCCAACACCACCCAGTGCCACAAATACAGCGAATACGAAATCAACCCGATAAACACCACAGGTTTGAAGCTCAACAATTTGGACGTATTGAAGCCTTCCTGCATCTGCAATGATTTGCCCGAATAAATCAAACCGCCGACCGCCAGACAGCAAAGCAGCCGTTCGATGTTTCCCGCACCGGGCAGGACGCCGTAAGGCAGCACCAGCGTGGCGGCGATGACCGCCATCATCAGCCATCCGAACAGCGGCGTACTGGCTTTGTCGTTTTGTTCGGCGGACGGAATAAAGGCAAACAGCGAACCGACCAACAGCTCATAAGCGCGTACGTGCGGCAGGAAATACGCTTCCATGCCCAAGGTCGGCAACAGCGCGGAAAACAGGCTGATGACTATCAGCAAAAGGATAAACGTCCGCACATTGCGCCGTTTGCTGATACGGAAAAACAAAATCAGCAACGCGGGGAAGATAAAGTAAAACTGTTCTTCCAACGACAGCGACCAAATGTGCTGCAACGGCTTTTCCGTCGCATCCGCATCAAAATAACCGCCACGGCGCGCAAAAAACAGATTGGCGGCAAACAGCAAGGCATAGACGGCGGATTTGACGTATTGGCGCAAATCGAAAGACAAAAAGAAAATGGCGGCAACGACCGTCGTGCAAAGCAATACACAGGCAAAAACGGGCAAGATACGTTTGGCGCGGCGTTTGTAAAACTCGAGAAACGAAAAACTGCCGTCGCGAATCTCGCGACTGATAATGGTCGTAATCAGGTATCCCGACAACACGAAAAACATATCCACGCCCAAGAAACCGCCCGGCAGCCATTGGGGATCGATATGAAATACGATGACGGATAAAACGGCCAATGCCCGTATCCCGTCCAAATCAGGACGGTATTTCAACACTTTACTCATAACTCATACCTGATAGTAATCAAAGTGATGTTTACTATGAGTATAAACTCGATATTTAGTTTCACACCCCCTATTAAATTTAAAGGGTGTACAAAATCAAAATACAGTCTGGAAATGATGAATTACCGCCTGAATTCAGGCTGGAAAAGTTTTCAGACGACCTATCGCTTGCGTTTCAGCACCAAATATAAAAACACCAGCCCGCCCGCAAATTCAACCACTACGCTCAACACCGCCTTCATGCCGAGCAGGTGTTCGAACACGGTTTGCCCGCCGACCAGCAGGATGCCGCCGACGCACACCGTCATCGGCAGCCGCACGCTATGGCGCACGCTCGGGGCAAAATGGTTGGCAAGCGCGGCAGCCAGCAGTCCGAAGAAGCTGACCGGCCCGACCACCGCCGTCGCCGTCGCCACGAGCGCGGCAATCCAAAGCAGCAGCCACAAAGTATTGCGCGTGTAGTTTATGCCCAAATTAATCGTTTGGTCGCGTCCCAAAAGATGGACGTCCAGACGGTGCCGCTCGCGCCAAACCACCACCGCGCTCGCCAGCAGAATCAGCGCGCCCACGCCCAAAAGCTCGCTGTGGACGGTATTGAAGTTCGCAAACATATTCGCCTGCGCCGCCGTAAATTCCTCCGGATCAATCATGCGCGTCAACAGCGAAGAGAGGCTGCGGAACAAAATCCCGAAAATCACGCCGATCAAAATCATGCGCGACAAATCGCGTCCGCCCTGCCGGATGAGCGTGTAAAACAAAAGCAGCGAACCGCCCATCATCATCACCAGCTCAAAGCCGAACTTGCCCGTCAGCGGCAGCGACGTATAGCCCACCCCGCCCAAGGCAAACAGCAAAAGCGTTTGCAAAAACACATACAGCGAATCGAAGCCCAAAATCGAAGGCGTAAGGATCGGGTTGTTCGTCAACGTTTGGAAAAGCTGGGTCGAAACCCCGACCGCATACGCCACCAGCAGCAAAGCCGCCAGCTTGGTCAGCCGCAGCTGCAACACAAAATCCCAATCGCCTTGGATGTTCAAAGTCAGGAACAAGGTGCAACAAGCGAGCAGCAAGATAAACGCCGCCCACAGCGGACGGGAAGAGCCCTGCATAAACGCAACCTTGTTCGAGCGAAGCGCGCTACGCTTGTTTTCAGACGACATGGGCAGGCTTCCTCAACAAAATCCACAAGAACAACACCGTACCCAACACACCGAACACGGTTGAGACCGGAATCTCAAACGGGAACACAATCACGCGTCCCAAAATATCGCACAAAAGCACCAGCGACGCACCGAGCAAAGCCACCGCAGGCAGGCTTTGGCGCAGCTTGTCGCCCATCAGGCGGCTGATGATGTTCGGCACGACCAGCCCGATAAACGGAATATTGCCGACCGTGACCAACACCAGCGACGTAATCAGCGCGACAATCACCAAACCTACCCACAACACCGCCGTCCGGTTCAGACCCAGATTCACGCTCACCGTCTCGCCCAAGCCCAAAATCGTCAGCTGATCGGCAATCAAATACGCCGCCAACGCCAAGCCGCCCGTCAGCCACAACAATTCGTAACGCCCCAACAGCACGCCCGAAAAATCGCCCTGCTGCCACACGCTTAACATCTGCATCATCTCAAACTCATACGCGATAAACGTCGCCACCGCCTCGATAACGCCGCCGAAAATAATCCCTACCAGCGGCACCATCAACTGCGCCGTCGGTGGCAAACGGCGTATCAGCATCATAAACACCAGCATCCCCGCCAACGCCGCCGCAGCCGCCACCGACATTTTCGCCGTCAGCCCGGCAGCCGGAAACATCAGCGTCATCACCAACACACCCAACGCCGCGCTCTGACTTGCGCCCACCATAGACGGCTCGACAAAACGGTTGCGCATCAAAATCTGCATAATCATCCCCGCCACCGCCATCGATGCCCCCGTCAGCACAATCGCAAACGTGCGCGGCAGGCGGCTGACCAGCATCAATTCCGTGCTGTCAGACAAAGTCCAGCGAAACACATCCGCCCAGCGGAAATCGCCGACGCCCACCGACAGGCTGACGAGAAACAGCACCACCAGCACAAAGCAGTTGATTAAATTTAAAGATAAAGGTTTGACGGACATAAGGAAAAAATGTGAAATATTTAAAACACGGCAACAGCCATGTTCGGCAATGTAATGCATCTTCGCCCTCTTACAGCATGAGAGGACACTCTGAATTTCGGCGTCTTTTAAAACAATCTCATCCTAAATACCTCATCGCTTCAGGATATGGCAAAGGACAAAATTGCTGTTATGGCAATCAAGGTCGTCTGAAAATAAATCAGGCAACACCTTAATAAAATTCTGATACAAACCAAAAATCGTGCTAACGATAACATTTACTACAAAAAGAGACAATATTTATTCGAATAATAACCATTCTTGATGAAAACAAAGTTTGCCGGCATAGAATCCCATTAATAGGAATCTCCGTTTCCGCACAAATCTACTGTATCTTTCCAAATCCCATTTGCTATAAAATTCCCCGATACAACCTCTTTCAGACGACCTCATCATGAACGACCACCAACTGCTCCGTTACAGCCGCCACATCCTTCTCGACGAAATCGGTATCGAAGGACAGGAAAAAATTCTTGCCGCCTGCGTTCTCGTTGTCGGCTGCGGCGGGCTGGGCGCGGCAGCACTCCCGTACCTTGCCGCATCAGGCGTTGGCAAACTCATCATCGCCGACCACGACACCATAGACGATACCAACCTCCAACGCCAAACCACCTTCACCGAAGCCGACATCGGACAAGCCAAAGCGCAAGTGATGGCAGGTCGTCTGAAAGCCGTCAACAGCGCGTGCGACATTACCGCACTGACCGAAAAACTGGACGAAACCCGCCTGACCGAGTTCATGCATACCGCCGACATCGTCCTCGACTGCACTGACAACTACCCCACCCGCCAAGCCATCAACTGCGCCGCCGTCGCCACCCGTACCCCGCTGGTTTCCGGCGCTGCCGTGCGTTTTGAGGGACAAATTGCCGTGTACCGTCCCGATTTGCCTGACAGCCCTTGCTACGCCTGCCTGTTTGACGGAGATACCGCCGATGACGGCGCTTGCGCCCTGTTCGGCGTATTTTCTCCGTTGGTCGGCATCATCGGCGCGACCCAAGCCGCAGAAGCCCTTAAAATCCTCACCAGCGCGGGCGAACCGGCACACGGCAAACTGAAAACTTACAACGCACTGACCGGCAAATGGCAAGAATTCCTCTTCACTCACAATCGTGACTGCAATGTATGTGCAAAACCTGAATCAGACGAGCCGTGCAGATGATTGCTTGAATACTTAACTTAGGTTCTATGGTCAGTTTAAACAAACATTAAAAACATTATCAGCCACCATTTCCTGCCGACTCATCATCACTGCCACACGGTAAAGGTCGAAAGGTCGTCTGAAATTATCCGAAATGTGCAAAGTCCAAACTATTAATTCTTTAATCATAAAAAGGGCAAACCCGATTGGGTTTGCCCTTTTTCATTACAAGACTTAATGCACGTCTTTCCAATATTCTTTTTTCAGGAAGTATGCCAAAGGCAGCATCACTGCAAACAAGAACATCAACACGATATAACCGGTACGTTTGCGCTGAAGTTGCGCCGGTTCGCCCATGTAAACCAAATAGTTCACCAAATCGCGTACATAATTATCGTACTCTGTTTGGATGACTTTACCGTTTGGCAAGCGACGGCTGTGTACACCGGTAGATTCCCAATAAAGTTTGGGTTTCGATACGCCATGCTCATCTTTAACCATGATCGGTTGACCTTTGGCATCCAACTCAACTGCTTGAACGCCTTGTTGCTCCCACAATGGGTGTGGCATACCGACTTTATCGAATACGACGTTGTTCCACCCGTTCGGACGGGTCGGGTCTTTATAGAAGCCGCGCATATAGGCATACAGATAATCCGCGCCTTTAGAGCGGGCAATCAGCGTCAGATCCGGAGGAGCCGCACCAAACCATTTGGCAGCATCTTTAGGATTCATCGCTGCCAACATGACATCACCGACGTTGTCTGTCGTAAACATCAGGTTTTTCTTGATTTCTTCATCAGTCAAACCGATGTCTTTCAGACGGTTGAAGCGCATACCGCTTGCCGAGTGGCAGGATAAGCAGTAGTTGGTGAAAATTTGAGCACCGCGCTGCAAGCTGACTTGGTCGCGTAGGTCAATCTCAACTTTTTCGTAGTGTCCGCCACCGCTGGCGACGGCGGCACTCATAGGCACTGCCAGTAACAAGGCAGCAAACCAGTTTTTCAGGGTATGTTTCATTTTCGCTGCCCTCATCAGATATTGGTTGCAAACAGGTAAGCACCTACTGCGGTAATACCGACATAAACAAAGAACATAATTTTTTGTTTAGTGGTGCTCATGGTTACGCGTTCCGGAACCGGTTTGTTTGTATCCAGTTTGGTATAGAACGGCATACCCAGGAAGAATGCAAAATAAACGAAGGACAGGATTCGCGCAACCAAAGTACGGGTATCGGTTGCTACCATCGCACCCAAAATACCCAAACCGATAAAGGCAATGATGAACAGAACCAACGCAGTTTTGAAGATTGGGCCGCGATAGCGGACGGATTTCACCTCACCTTTATCCAACCAAGGCAACAGGGCAATCAGGACAACTGCCGCACCCATACCGATTACACCCCAAACCTGAGTACCGAGGAATGAAGGAATCGCACGCAAAATAGCGTAGAACGGGGTAAAGTACCATACTGGTGCAATGTGCGGCGGTGTTTTCAGCGCGTTTGCCGCATCAAAGTTCGGAGCTTCAAGGAAGTAGCCGCCGCCTTCAGGGGCGAAGAACAATACGGAGCAGAAAACAATCAGGAATACGACAACGCCCAAGATGTCTTTGACGGTGTAGTACGGATGGAAAGGAATGCCGTCGAGCGGAACGCCGTTTTCATCTTTGAGTTTCTTGATTTCCACGCCGTCAGGGTTGTTCGAACCCACTTCGTGCAGGGCGATGATGTGTGCCACGACCAAACCGAGCAACACCAGCGGCACAGCAATAACGTGCAGTGCGAAGAAGCGGTTCAGGGTAACGTCGGAAACGTTGAAGTCGCCGCGGATCCAAGTGGATAAATCAGGACCGATAACAGGGATGGCGGAGAACAGGTTAATAATCACCTGCGCGCCCCAGAAGGACATTTGACCCCAAGGCAGCAGGTAGCCCATAAAGGCTTCGGCCATCAATGCCAAGAAAATCAGGGAACCGAAAATCCACACCAATTCACGCGGTTTTTTGTACGAACCGTAAATCAAGCCGCGGAACATATGCAGGTATACGACGATGAAGAAGAAAGATGCGCCGGTGGAGTGCATGTAGCGGATAATCCAGCCGCCGGACACGTCGCGCATAATGTACTCTACTGCGGTAAAGGCAGCAGGCAGGTGATAGGCATTCAGGTTGCCGTCCGGTTTGTAGTTCATGGTCAGGAAGATACCGCTGACGATTTGAATTACGAGGACGAGCAGAGCCAAAGAACCGAAGTAGTACCAGAAGTTGAAGTTCTTCGGCGCGTAGTATTGAGCCAAATGCTCATTCCACATTTTAGACAGAGGGAAACGAGCGTCCGTCCAGTCTAACAATGCTTTTGCTTTGTTATTGGTTTGGTTTGCCATAATTATCGTTCCTTATTTTTAGTCTTCGCCTACCAAGACTGTCGTATCGCTCAGATATTTGTAGGGCGGAACAACCAGGTTGGTCGGTGCAGGAACACCTTTATACACGCGGCCTGCCATGTCGAATTTCGAACCGTGGCACGGACAGAAGAAACCGCCTTTCCAGTCTGCACCCAAATCGGCAGGGGCAACGTCAGGACGGTAGGTCGGCGAGCAGCCCAAATGGGTACAGATACCGATGGCTACAAGGATGTTCGGCTTAATCGAACGGGTCTCGTTTTTAGCATATTCGGGCTGTTGATCCGCATCCGAATTAGGGTCAGCAACCGCGCCGTTCAAACTTTTCAGGTCTTTGAGCTGCTGATCTGTGCGGTTAACCACCCAAATCGGCTTACCTTGCCATTCGGCAGTCAACATTTGTCCGGATTCGATTTTACTGACATCGATTTCGACGGCAGCACCTGCGGCCTTGGCTTTTTCCGACGGGAAAAAGCTTGCCACGAAAGGCGTAGCTACGCCCAAAGCCGCCACACCGCCCGCGCCGCATGTAGCCAGCGTCAGAAAGCGGCGGCGACCGCTATTGATTTCTTGATTATCCATTATTCAGTCGTCCTAAAATTTTGGGAATACCGAGCCATTAAACGATGTAATTCTACCTAGTTTGCCGTGATACTCAAAGCATTATTTAAATTAAGGTAAATTTTCATGACGATTATCAAGGCTTAGGCGGGATTATCTTCGTCGAAATGACAGATTTCCAACTCGAAATGCCGAGCTACGGCTTCGCCCAGGGCGCGGATGCCGTAACGTTCCGTCGCATGGTGTCCCGCGCTGACAAAGGCAACGCCTGTTTCATTGGCAAGGTGAAACTGCGCTTCCGAGATTTCTCCGGTCAGATAAGCATCGACACCTTCGTCTATGGTCGTCTGAAAAAATCCCTGCGCACCGCCCGTACACCATGCGATGCGTTTGATTTCGCGCGACATATCGCCGACGGCTACGGGCTGCCGCCCCAACGCTGCAGCAATGTGTTGCAACCATTCAGCCAAAGTCTGCGGCGTTTTCAGACGACCTATATTCAACAGGTTCTGTTCGCCGAACTGCCTTTCGACTTCCCAGCCCAACTTATCGGCAAGCTGCGCGTTGTTGCCCAGCACAGGGTGTGCATCCAGCGGCAGGTGGTAGCCCGCCATATTGATTTGGTGTTGCAATAATGTTTCGATGCGCGCTTTTTTCCAGCCCGTAATCGTTACCGGCTCGCTTTTCCAAAACATTCCGTGATGCACCAAAAGCATATCCGCGCCCTGCTCCGCAGCAAAATCGACCGCCGCCTTGCTTGCCGTTACCGATGTCGCTATTTTGCCAACCTCCGCCCTGCCCTCGACCTGCAAACCGTTGGGCGCATAGTCTTTGAACATTCCGACCTGCAACACCTCGTCGCACCACGCCAAAATATCGTTGCGTTTCGCCATATCATTCCTTTCAACACATAGCGGATTAAATTTCATAAAACAAGACGAAACAATGCCATCCCTGTTTCAAATCAATTCACCGCATTCATACAAAATCGGACGCACATTCTAACCGCAAACCATGATGCCCCCCAATCCCCATACCGTTCAACACGCGCCCGCATTTACATCCCAGCATGAAATATTTTAATATTGCCCGTCTCAAAAGGTCGTCTGAAAGCGTAAAAACCAATGGATTCCATCATCGAACTGCGCCATCTCAAAACATTGCTGGCACTTGAAGAAACCGGCAGCGTATCCCTTGCCGCCAAGCGCGTCTTTTTGACTCAATCCGCCCTTTCGCACCAAATCCGCGCGCTTGAAAACTATTACGACACCCCCCTGTTTGAGCGCAAATCCACGCCCTTGCGCTTTACGCCCGCCGGCGAACGCTTGTTGCGGCTGGCACGCGAACTCCTACCGCAAGTTTCCGCTGCCGAGCGCGACCTTGCCCGCATCATCGAAGGCGAAGCAGGCGAATTGCGCCTGGCAGTCGAGTGCCACACCTGTTTCGACTGGCTCATGCCCGCGATGGGCGAATTCCGACCCATGTGGCCGCAAGTCGAATTAGACATCGTTTCCGGCTTTCAGGCAGACCCCGTCGGACTCTTATTGCAACACCGCGCCGATCTCGCCATCGTATCCGAAGCCGAAAAGCAAAACGGCATCAGCTTCCGCCCCCTGTTCGCCTACGAAATGGTCGGCATTTGCGCCCAAGACCACCCGCTTGCCGCCAAAACCGTTTGGGAGGCAGAAGACTTCATCGGCGAAACTCTCATCACCTACCCCGTTCCCGACGAAATGCTCGACCTGCCCAAAAAAATCTTGTTACCCAAAGGCATCAACCCGCCGCGCCGCCGCAGCGAACTGACCATCGCCATCATCCAACTCGTCGCCAGCAAACGCGGCATCGCCGCCCTGCCCTACTGGACCGTGATGCCCTATCTCGAAAAAGGCTACGTCGTCCACCGCCAAATCACCGCCAACGGTCTGCAAAGCGAACTCTACGCTGCCACGCGCACCGAAGACGCAGACAAAAGCTATCTCGACAACTTCTGCCAAATCGTCCGCGAACGCAGCTTCGCCGATCTCCCAGGCTTGAGCGAACTGACAATGCCCGGACAGGATTGATGTTTTCTTGAAACAGGGTGTTACAGTATCAAACCAACCTGACTTCAATATCAAAAAGTCGTCTGAAAACCCAAATCTCAGGTTTCAGACGACCTTTGCCCGACAGACACATATTATAGAGTTATAAAGCAGCCCCATAACCGTTAAACCGCATTAATCCCCACAAACACAGGCTAACCGTTTTCAGACGACCTTTATGTTAGAATAGGTCGTCTGAAACCTGGCAATCCGCAAGGAAACACTATGCAAACCTTAGACCCCGAGCTGCAACAGCGCGCGGCGCATATCAAGCTGCTGATATTGGATGTGGACGGCGTTTTGACCGACGGTCGCATCTTTATCCGCGACAACGGCGAAGAAATCAAATCGTTCCACACGCTGGACGGACACGGTCTGAAAATGCTTCAGGCAAGCGGCGTGCAGACTGCGATTATCACAGGTCGGGACGCGCCCTCCGTCGGCATCCGCGTCAAGCAGTTGGGCATAAATTACTACTTCAAAGGCATTTCGGACAAACGCGCCGCCTATGAAGAATTGCGCGCGCAGGCAGGCGTAGAAGAAGCCGAGTGCGCCTTTGTCGGCGACGACGTGGTCGATTTGCCGGTGATGGTGCGCTGCGGATTGCCGGTTGCCGTCCCCGACGCGCATTGGTTTACGCTGCAACACGCCGCCTATATTACGAAACAGGCGGGCGGCGCAGGCGCGGTGCGTGAAGTGTGCGACCTGATTATGCGCGCGAAAGGTACGCTGGGCGCGGCTTTGAACGAGTACATCAAATGAAAGTAAGATGGCGGTACGGAATCGCATTCCCTTTGGTACTGGCGGTCGCGCTTGGCGGATTGTCGGCATGGTTGGGGCGCATCAGCGAAATCGACATTGAAGAAGTCAAACTCAACCCCAACCAGCCGCAATATACGATGGGCGGCATAGACGGGCGGCGGTTTGACGAACAAGGTCGTCTGAAAGAACATCTGAGCGCAAGAGGGGCGAAACAATTTCCCGAAAGCACCGACGTACATTTCGAGCTGCCGCACCTCGTCTTCTTCCAAGAAGGCAGCCGGCTTTACGACGTCGGCAGCGACGAAGCCGTATACAACACCCAAACCAAACAACTCCTGTTCAAACACAACGTCGTCCTGACCAAAGCCGCCGATGCCAAGCGGCAGGCGGGCGTCGTCAAAACCGATCTCCTGCACGTCGACACCGAATCGCAATACGCCCAAACCGACACGCCCGTTACCTTCCAATACGGCGAATCGAGCGGCAACGCCGAAGGTCTGACGTATGACCACAAAAAAGGTTTGTTGAACTTCCCATCCAGAGTGAAAGCCACGATTTATGATACAAAAAATATGTAAGGCATGTGTTTTAACCGCATTTTTCGCCACCGCCCCCGCCTACGCCCTGCAAAGCGACAGCAAGCAGCCGATACAGATTGAAGCCGACCAAGGCTCGCTCGACCAAAACAACCAAAGCACCACCTTCACCGGCAACGTCATCATCAAACAAGGCACGCTCAACATCCGCGCCGGCAGCGTCAACGTCTCCCGCAACGACAAAGGCGAACAGTTCATGAAAGCCAGCGGATCACCCGTCCGCTTCAGCCAGACGCTCGACGACAACAAAGGCACGGTTAACGGACAAGCCAACAACGTAACCTACTCCTCCGCCATCAACCTCGTTACCCTGACCGGCAACGCCAAAGTCCAACGCGGCGGCGACGTTGCCGAAGGCGCAGTCATCACCTACAACACCAAAACCGAAGTCTATACCATCAACGGCAGCTCGAAATCAGGCGCCAAATCCGCCGCCAAATCCGGCAGGGTTAGCGTCGTCATCCAGCCGTCCAGCACCCAAAAAACTAAATAACCAATATCTGACAACACAAAAGGTCGTCTGAAAACCAACGCAGCAAAAACCCCAAACAACATTTTCAGACGACCTCCGAACCAAGAGTTATTTATGAGCGAAAACACCAGCCGCCTCGTCGTTCAAAACCTGCAAAAAAGTTTCAAAAAACGCCAAGTCGTCAAAAGCTTCTCCCTCGAAATCGAAAGCGGCGAAGTCATCGGCCTGCTCGGTCCCAACGGCGCAGGCAAAACCACCAGCTTCTACATGATTGTCGGACTCATCGCCGCCGATGCAGGCAGCGTTACCCTCGACGGACAAGAACTGCGCCACCTGCCCATACACGAACGCGCCCGCCTCGGCGTCGGCTACCTGCCCCAAGAAGCCTCGATTTTCCGCAAAATGACCGTCGAACAAAACATCCGCGCCATTTTAGAAATCAGCACCAAAGACAAAAGCCGCATCGACGGCGAAGTCGAAAAACTGCTTGCCGACCTCAACATCGGCCACCTGCGCTACAACCCCGCCCCCTCCCTGTCCGGCGGCGAACGCCGACGCGTCGAAATCGCCCGCGTACTCGCCATGCAGCCGCGCTTCATCCTCTTGGACGAACCCTTCGCCGGCGTTGACCCCATCGCCGTCATCGACATCCAAAAAATCATCGACTTCCTCAAATCGCGCGGCATCGGCGTACTCATTACCGACCACAACGTACGCGAAACCCTCAGCATCTGCGACAGAGCCTACATCATCAGCGACGGCACCGTCCTCGCCTCCGGCAAGCCCGACGACTTGGTCAACAACGAACAAGTCCGCTCCGTCTATCTCGGTGAAAACTTCAAATACTGACAATGACAAACCGCACAATTGATTGTGCGGTTTTTTTAAATAATAAAACCACCCAAAGTGAGTTGACGCATTAAGTGTAAAGTGTTGAAATACACATATCGAATAAAAAACAAAACGGCGTTCCCCAAAACGCCAAACACACCATAAAACCTTTTCAGACGACCTCTTTGCCATCGAACCAAACTCGAGGGCAAATGCCGTCCGAAATATAAAAAACAATCAACATACATTGCACCATGACCTTACTCGGCCTCAAACTCAGGCAGACCCAACAACTCAACCAACGTCTGCAACAATCCCTGCGCATCCTGCAAATGTCCGGTATCGAACTCGAACGCGAAGTCGAAGACTGGTTGCAGGACAATCCCCTGCTCGAACGTCCCGAAGCCGACGAATTTGCAGACGCAGAGTTCAATCACGGTACCACCATGCCGCGCAGCAACCACCTCGGCGGCGACGATGCCGAAGATGCGTGGCTCAACATCGCCAAAGAAGAAGATTTCAACCAATACCTGCACGCCCAAGTGTGCGAACACCCTCTTTCCGACAAAGAAGCCGCCTACGTCCACATCCTTATCGACTTCCTGGACGACCAAGGCTATTTCACCGACAGCATTCAAGACGTTATCGACAACACGCCCTTGGAATGGATGCTGGACGAAGACGAGCTGCAAAACGCCCTCGACCTTTTGCAGACCTTCGACCCGCCCGGCGTTGCCGCCGCCGACCTGACCGAATCCCTGATGCTCCAACTCATGCGCCTGCCCGCCAGCCCCGCGCGTCAGGCGGCCGCCCACCTCATCCAAAGTTCGCTGCACGATTTAGGCAAAAACCGCAAACAAAACATCATCCGCTTCCGCAAACTCTTTCCCGAAATCGACAGCGAAACCATAGAAGCCGCACTCGACATCATCGCCACGCTCAACCCCTACCCCGCCTACGGTTTCGCCTCCTCCGAACCGACCGCCTACATCCAGCCCGACGTTTGGGTCAAAGAAGGCAAAGACGGCTGGAAAGTCATCGGCAACGAAGCCGCCTGGCCCAAGCTGCAACTCAACCGCGAATACTGCGAACTGATGAAATCCGCAGAAGACGGCGCACCCGAGTGGAAAGAAAAAATCAACGAAGCCAAGCAGCGCATCGACTCTCTCGAACTGCGCAAAAGCACCGTCATCCGCCTTGCCGAATACATCGTCAAAAATCAGGAAGACTTCTTCATCTTCGGCGAAATCGGACTCGCACCCATGCTCATGAAAGACGCAGCCGCCGAATTGGGGCTTGCCGAAAGCACCATTTCGCGCGCCGCCAACCAAAAATATTTGTCTTGCCCGCGCGGACTATTTGCGTTACGCTATTTCTTCACTCAGGCAGTCAATTCCGAAGGCGACAAAGAAGGCCTGAGCCAAGGCGCGATTAAAGCCGTTTTGGGGCAGATTATCGAAAACGAAGACAGCAGCAAACCCCATTCCGACGAAACCCTTGTCCGCCTCCTCAAACAACAGGGCATAGACATCGCCCGCCGCACCGTCGCCAAATACAGGGAGTCGCTCGACATCCCGCCGGCACACAAACGCAAACTTACCGAATGACAGTTTTAAACCGCAGTTTTCCCGTTCCGTTTCTGACGGACTGAACCCACCGAAGGAGCTGTATTATGAATCTGAAAATCACCGGTCTGAATTTCGACGTTACCGAGGCCATCAAAAACTACGTTTCCGAAAAATTGGAACGCATCAACCGCCATGCAGCCAACGCCATTTCCGTTACCATTACCCTTTCCGTGGAAAAACTCAATCAACAGGCTGAAGCAGACATCCATTTGGCGGGCAAAGACCTACACGTCGAGGCCGTTGAACAAGATATGTACGCCGCCATCGATGTTCTGATGGACAAACTCGACCGCGCAGTGTTGAAACACAAAGAAAAAAGCGGCGATGTCCGCAGTACGGTAAAACCTGCCGCCGAATAAGCCTTGATTCAATAATAAAAACGTCGTCTGAAAATTTTCAGACGACGTTTTTTGTTAGCCAGTAATCTAGGGGCTGAACATAATGATTTGAATCCCACATAGGCGTTTTTCTGCTGGCAAAACCCACGTCATATCGGTCAACAAGCATTGCAGTATGTTAGCCCCATCAGGACAAAATTTTGAAAAATCATTGTATTTAAAAAAGAAACTGTTTTCTTATTCTGAATCCATGTCGGATTAGAAAAATAGAAAATATCCACGCCTGCCTTCTTTGTTCATGAAAGCAAACTACGTTTTCAGATGACCCTCCCTCTCTTACCAAGAGTAAATGACACCGCCCGACTTACTCTCATTATTCAAATCCATTTGAAAAAATAAATACTTAAACCCATCCGAAAACCCGCCATACCGCCCCGTTGCAAATCATGCTATGGTCTATTTGATACGTTTGAAAAACCTTAACTACCTTGTATTCTGATTACAAAGAAAGGCTTCAAAATGGACGGTTGGACTCAGACCTTGAGCGCGGGCTGGCTGCTGGGTATTGCGGCGATGGCGATTGTGCTGATTTTGCTGTTGATTGTGAAACTGCGTGTCCACGCACTGTTGACCTTGGTGTCGGTGAGCCTGCTGACGGCGGTAGCGACGGGGCTGCCGATGGATAAGATTGTGAACGACGTTCTGCTGAAAAACTTCGGCGGCACGCTCGGCAGCGTGGCTTTGCTGGTCGGTTTGGGCGCGATGCTCGGGCGGCTGGTGGAAACTTCGGGCGGGGCGCAGTCGCTGGCGGATGCGCTGATTCGGATGTTCGGCGAAAAACGCGCGCCGTTTGCTTTGGGCGTGGCTTCACTGATTTTCGGCTTCCCGATTTTCTTTGATGCGGGATTGGTGGTGATGCTGCCGATTGTCTTTGCGACGGCGCGGCGCATGAAACAGGACGTATTGCCTTACGCTCTGGCGTCTATCGGCGCGTTTTCGGTGATGCACGTTTTCCTGCCGCCCCACCCCGGCCCGATTGCGGCTTCGGAATTTTATTCGGCGAACATCGGTCAGGTGCTGATTTTGGGGCTGCCCGTCGCCATGTTCACTTGGTATGTCAGCGGTTATCTACTGGGTCAGGTTTTGGGACGCACCATCCGCGTGCACGTTCCCGATTTGCTCAGCGGCGGCGCGGTGGACAACGACCAGCCGCAAACGCCTGCCAAGGCTTCGACCGTGGTCGGCATTATGTTGATTCCTATGCTGTTGATTTTTATGAACACAGGTCTGTCCACCTTAATTAGTGAAAAAGTCGTCAGCGCGGACGAACATTGGGTACAGGTGGCGCGCATGATCGGCTCGACTCCGGTCGCACTGTTGATTTCGGTTTTGGTGGCGCTTTATGTTTTGGGCAGCAAACGCGGCGTGAAGGCGAGCGCACTGGAAAAAACGGTGGACGGCGCACTCGCCCCCGTCTGCTCGGTCATTCTGATTACCGGCGCAGGCGGCATGTTCGGCGGCGTGTTGCGCGCATCGGGCATCGGTCAGGCGTTGGCGGACAGCATGGCAAATTTGGGCATCCCCGTATTGCTGGGCTGCTTCTTGGTGGCTTTGGCGTTGCGCATCGCGCAAGGTTCGGCAACCGTTGCGCTGACGACTGCCGCCGCATTGATGGCACCCGCCGTTGCCGCCGCAGGCTTCAACGACTGGCAACTCGCCTGCGTCGTTTTGGCAACCGCGGCAGGCTCGGTCGGTTGCAGCCACTTCAACGACTCGGGCTTCTGGCTGGTCGGCCGCCTTTTGGATATGGACGTACCGACCACGCTGAAAACATGGACAGTCAACCAAACGCTGATTGCCGCCATCGGCTTTTCAGTGTCGGCGCTGCTGTTTGCCGTGGTTTGAGGTCGTCTGAAAACGGTTTTGAGACACTCTAAACCGTCTGCCCGACCTTATATAGTGGGTTAACAAAAATCAGGATCAGGCAACGAAGCCGCAGACAGTACAGATAGTACGGAACCGATTCGCTTAGTGCTTCAGCACCTTAGAGAATCGTTCTCTTTGAGCTAAGGCGAGGCAACGCCGTACCGGTTTAAAGTTAATCCACTGTATCTTTCCACTCAAACAAAGGAAGAAAACATGACGACGCATTTTGTGATGATGGGTGTTTGCGGCTGCGGCAAAACCACCGCCGCCCTGTCCCTGCAAAAACACCTCAACCGATGCCCCTACGCCGAAGGCGACGATTTCCACACCCAAGCCAACCGCGACAAAATGGGCGCGGGCATCCCGCTGACCGACGAAGACCGCTATCCGTGGCTGCGCAACCTGCGCGACTGGATGACGGAACAGGCGCAAAGCGGCGCGGCGTACACCATCGTTACCTGCTCCGCCTTGAAGCGCCAATACCGCGACATCCTGCGCGGCGCGCAAGGCACAACCGCCTTCATCCACCTGACACCGCCGCAAGCCATCAACCTCGAGCGCATGATGGCGCGCCAAGGGCATTACATGAAGGCGGGAATGCTGGATTCGCAACTGAAAATTCTGGAAGAACTCGGCGCGGACGAATACGGCGTCAAAATCGACAACCCCGGTTCGCCCGAAGCCGTAGAAGCCGATATTTTGGCTTGGGTTAAAGCGGAAGGTTTGTTGTGAAGAAAGCGTGTAAATAGGTATAAGGAAGGTCGTCTGAAAATTTCAGACGACCTTTTTGCGGAGATTCATTTTACAAACCACCCGCGATACAACCGCTTTTCAGACGACCCCTCACAAAGTCTCCGCCTGAAACCACGTTTTGCCGTTGGCGGTGCATTCGAGGATGCGCCAGTCGTAGGTTTGGCTGAGGCGTTCGGCGTCCATGATGTCGGCGGTTGCGCCTGCGGCGGTGATGCTGCCGTTTTTCATCAGCGTGATGTGGCTGGCGTAGTGGGCGGCGAGGTTGAGGTCGTGCAACACCATGACGACGGTCATGCCTTGTTCGGGCAAGGTGGTAAGGTGCTGCATCAGGCTGTGTTGATAGCGGACGTCGAGATGGTTGGTCGGCTCATCAAGAAAGAGGACTTCGGCATCCTGCAACAGCGCGCGGATGACGGCGGCGCGTTGCTGTTCGCCGCCGGAGAGGGTTTGGATGCGTTTGTGTTGCAGGTCGGCGAGGTCGAAATGCTCGAGCAGGGCTTGGGCGCGTCGGCTGTCCGCCTGTTTGGGCCGCCGATACCAGGCGAGTTTGGGGTATCGTCCGATGAGGACGTATTCGGACAGTGTCATGGGGAGGTTGAAATGTTCGTGTTGCCCGACCCAGGCGATTTTATGTTGCCTGAGCGCGTCCTTCATGGGCGTTCCACACCAGCTTGCTTGCGGATGGTAGAGGAACTGTTTGAGCAGGGTGGACTTGCCCGCGCCGTTGGGGCCGATGACCGCGCTGACGGCGCATTGGGGAAATTCGGCGCGTTCCAAAGACAGGATGGTGCGTTTTCCGGCTTTGACGGTGCAGTTTTCGATCAGCAATGCCATGTCAGCTCCTTTGGTCTTTGACAATCAGCCACAGGAAAAACGGCCCGCCCAAAATGGCGATGACGATGCCGACGGGCAGGTCGATGGGGTACACCACCCAGCGGGCGAACGTATCGGCGAGCAACATAAAAATCGAGCCGACGGCGGCGGACAGGATAATCAGGCGGGTGCGCGAGCCGCCGACTGCCTGCGCCAATACGTTGGGTATCATCATGCCGACGAAACCGATGATGCCGCCGAGCGAGACGGCGGCGCCGGTCATCAAAGCCGCACCAATGATGGTTGCCACGCGGGTGGCGGCGACACTGATGCCCATAGTGTGCGCGGTTTCGTCGCCCAAGAGCAGATAGTCGAGACGGCGTCCGACGGCGGCTAACACGACCAAGCCTGCCAGCATCACGCCGCCTGCGTAAGCGGGCGAAACAAAACCTGCTTCGGAGAAGCTGCCCGAGAGCCAAGTCATGGCGCTGCGCAATGCCATGTCGTCTGAAAGGAAGAGAATCAGGCTGACCAACGCGCCGCACAAAGCGCTGACCACAAAACCCATGACCAACAGCCCCAGCTTGCCGCCGCCGACCAGACGGTGTCCGAGCAGAATCAGGATGCAGACGGCAAACGCACCCGCAAATGCCGCCAGCGGCACGGCGATGTTCCAGCCCATCGCAATCGCCAGCACCACGCCCATCGCCGCGCCGCCCGACGTACCAATCAGGCTCGGGTCGGCAAGCGGGTTTTCAAACAATGCCTGCAACGCCGCGCCGCTGGCGGAAAGTGCCGCACCGACCAGCAAAGCGACAAAAATACGCGGCAGGCGGATTTCCATCAACACGGGATCGGCGGCAAGCGGATTGCTCCACCCGCCCTCGCCCACTCCGGCGCAAAACCAGATCAGAAACAAAGATAAAACCGGCAACGCCGGAAGCCATTTTTTCATGTTGTGATTCTTTGAAGATTATTTCGGCAGCGGCTGCGAAACGCCGACGGATTCGCCGTTGCCCGTTTTCAGACGACCTGTTCACGATAAACGCACACGGAACGCGGCTGCCTTCATGTGCATCCGTTCCGAAACAACGACGGCAAAAGAAGGTCGTCTGAAACCGACAAAAAGCCGGATTGCCCATCCGACTTCGTGCCATCACGCAACTTTCAGACGACCGTGCCTTATTTCCCTAAATCGTGCAGCTTGCGGACGATGTCGGGCGTGTAGAGGCCGTAGCGCATATAGTCATCCGCCTGCCAGAACAAGATGCGTTTGTTTTTCCCTGCTGGGCTGGAGGCGATTTCGGGGCGCGTCATAATTTTGTCGAGACCGCCGAGGGCTTTTTCATTGTGTTTGGCGATGATGATGACGTCAGGTTTCGCATTGAGCCAGCCCTCGCGCGAGAACGGTTTGAGTCCGTCCACCGAAGCCGCCGCATTCGTCCCGCCCGCGAGACGGATCAGTACGTCGCCGACGGTGTTTTTACCCGCAACATAACGGCCGTCGTAGCTGAGGATGTAGCGTTTGCCGTTGGCTGGTTGCGCCTTGATGCTGTTTTTAAACTGCTGCGCCAAAGCCTGCGCCTGCTTTTCCTTGCCCAACAATTTGCCGATGCGGGCGAAACTTTGCTGGTATTGCTCCAGCGTTTCGTTTGAATTGACGTTTTCCGCTTTGACACCGGCGCGGCTGAGTTGGGCGTAAATACCGTCAGGTTTCGCCATCCAGCTTCCGATGACCAAATCAGGCTTTTTGGCGATGATGGGTTCGGCGGAGAAATTGCGGTAAAAGCCGATGGACGGCGTGTTTTTATAGGCGGGGTTGCGGTTGAACTCGTGGATGCCGACGACTTCTTTGTCTGCACCGAGTTTGGCGGCGATGTCGGCAACGTCGGGCGTCAGGATAACGACACGCTGCGCGGCGGCATGGGCGGCAAGCAGGGTCAGGACGGCGGCGAAGATGTGTTTTTTCATAATGTTTCCGTATGGTTTGCGGGGTTTGGAGGTCGTCTGAAAACCCAAAACAAGGTTTCAGACGAGGTGTGGGTTCAAAAAAGATTACAGCCCGTATTTTTGGCGCACTTCGGCAATCAACGCGCGCCACGCTTCGGATTCCGCCTCCGCATCGGCGGGTCTGCCAAACAGTTGCAGCACCAAATTGCGGCGGTCGTCATAGGCTTCGATGCTGTGGACAATGCCGTTGCTGCCCGGACGGCGGACAAACCAAAGTTCGGCGAGCTTGGCGTCATCGAAGAAGAAATTTAGAAAGTTAATGATACGGATTATCATTTTATTTCAATTTATGGTCAACCTTCATTAAAAAGTAACGAAAAATCAAAGCAAATCGAGGCAATGCCGCCTCGGTTTAATGTGAACCCGTCCAACCGCAAAATTTACGGCAAAACTGACTCCTCCACCCCTGGACCAAGCTCCAAGCTTTCGTCCAAACCCCTTATAAAAACAATACAATTCCGCTACAATAGCCCTTTGCATTTTTTCAGAGGACCTTGTTTGCAAAACGTCGTCTGAAACCGAAATACCGAAACCATAGAGAATCACAACATGACCGATTACAGCAAAACCGTAAACCTGCTCGAAAGCCCGTTTCCGATGCGCGGCAACCTCGCCAAGCGCGAGCCTGCGTGGCTGAAAAGCTGGTACGAGCACAAACGCTATCAAAAACTGCGCGAAATCGCCAAAGGCCGTCCGAAATTCATCCTGCACGACGGCCCGCCGTATGCCAACGGCGACATCCACATCGGTCATGCCGTCAACAAAATCCTCAAAGACATCATTATCCGCAGCAAAACCCAAGCCGGTTTCGACGCGCCTTATGTGCCGGGCTGGGACTGCCACGGCCTGCCCATCGAAGTGATGGTGGAAAAGCTGCACGGCAAAGACATGCCCAAAGCGCGTTTCCGCGAATTGTGCCGAGAATATGCCGCCGAACAGGTTGCCCGCCAGAAAAAAGACTTCATCCGTCTGGGCGTGTTGGGCGACTGGGACAACCCCTACCTGACCATGGATTTCAAAACCGAGGCAGATACCGTGCGTATGCTCGGCGAAATCTACAAATCGGGCTATCTCTACCGCGGTGCGAAACCGGTTCAGTTCTGCTTGGACTGCGGCTCTTCGCTGGCGGAAGCAGAAGTGGAATACAAAGACAAAGTATCTCCTGCGATTGACGTTGCCTATCCGTTTAAAGACACCGCCGCGCTTGCCGCCGCATTCGGTTTGGCAGGCATCGAAGGTAAAGCGTTTGCCGTTATCTGGACGACCACGCCTTGGACGCTGCCTGCGAGCCAAGCCGTATCTGCGGGTGCGGACGTGGTGTATCAATTAATCGATACGCCCAAAGGCAAATTGGTGCTGGCGAAAGATTTGGCAGAAGACGCGCTCAAACGCTACGGTTTTGCTTCAGACGACCTCAACGTCCTCGCGGAAACCACCGGCGACAAGCTGGAAAACCTGCACATGAATCATCCGTTCCTCGAACGCGATATTCCCATGCTCAACGGCGAACACGTTACCACCGACGCCGGTACGGGCTTGGTGCACACCGCCCCCGCGCACGGTTTGGAAGACTACGCCGTCTGCAACAAATACGGTATCGAGCTTTACAACCCCGTCAACGCCGAAGGCAAATACATCAGCGAAACGCCGCGCGTCGCAGGCATGAGCGTTTGGGAAGCGAATCCCGTCATCCTGCAATGGCTGGAAGAAACCGGCAACCTCTTGGCAAGCAGCAAAATCGAACACAGCTACGCCCACTGCTGGCGCCACAAAACCCCGCTGATTTACCGCGCGACAGGCCAATGGTTTATCGGCATGGACAAAGCCGGAAGCGACGGCAAAACCCTGCGCGACAAAGCCATCAAAGCCGTGGACGACACCGAATTCTTCCCGTCTTGGGGTCGCGCGCGCCTCGAAGCCATGATCGAAGGCCGCCCCGACTGGGTCGTTTCGCGCCAACGCTATTGGGGCACGCCGATGACCTTCTTCGTCCACAAAGAAACGGGCGAGCTGCATCCGAACTCCGCCGAACTTTTGGAGAAAGTAGCACAACGTATCGAAGAAAAAGGCATCGAAGCATGGTTCTCACTCGATAAAAGCGAATTGTTAAGCGCAGAAGACTGCGAAAACTACGACAAACTTTCCGACACGATGGACGTATGGTTCGACTCCGGTTCGACCCATTACTCCGTCTTGAAACAGCGCGAAGAATTGGACTGGCCTGCCGACCTCTACCTCGAAGGCAGCGACCAACACCGCGGCTGGTTCCAATCCTCCATGCTGACCGGCTGCGCCTCATCCATGGGACGCGCCCCGTACAAACAGCTTCTGACCCACGGTTTCGTGGTTGACCAAAACGGCCGCAAAATGTCGAAATCCATCGGCAACGTCGTCGCGCCGCAAGAAGTCTATAACGAATTCGGCGCCGACATCCTGCGCCTGTGGGCGGCATCCACCGATTACAGCGGCGAATTGGCGATTTCCAAAGAAATCCTCAAACGCGTCACCGAAAGCTACCGCCGCATCCGCAACACCTTGAGCTTCCTGTTTGCCAACCTCAGTGATTTCGACCCGTTTGAACACGCCGTACCGCAAGCGGACATGGTCGAAATCGACCGCTACGCCTTAGTGTTGGCGCGCCAACTGCAAGAGCGTTTGGCGGGTGACTACTATCCACGCTACGCCTTCCACTTCGCCGTGAAAGACATCGTCGCCTTCTGTTCGGAAGACTTGGGCGCGTTCTACCTCGACATCCTGAAAGACCGCCTCTACACCACCCAAGCCGACAGCCACGCCCGCCGCAGCGCGCAAACCGCCCTGTATCACATCACGCGCAGCCTGGTTCTCTTAATTGCACCGATTTTGTGCTTCACCGGCGAAGAAGCGTGGGACATCATCGGCGGCGGCGAAGAAGACAGCGTCCTCTTCCACACTTGGCACGAGTTCCCACCCATCAACGAAAAAGCCGAAGCCGAACTGGTGAAAAAATGGACGGCAGTCCGCGAAGCCCGCGAAGCCGTAACCGCCGCCATCGAGCCTTTGCGCGCCGACAAAACCGTCGGCTCGTCCTTGCAGGCAGAAGCCGAAATTACCGCGCCGGAAGCCACCGCCGACTACCTGAACGCCTTAGGAGAAGAATTGCGCTTTGCCCTCTTGGTGTCCAAAGTCGAAGTCAAAACCGGCAGCGAACTTGCCGTTACCGCCAAAGCCAGCGACGGTGAAAAATGCGAACGCTGCTGGCACTACACCCACGACATCGGCTCAGTCGCAGGCCATGAAACCATCTGCAAACGCTGCGCCGAGAATGTCGATGGCAAAGGCGAAGAGCGGCATTACGCTTAAGTGCTGCCGACATTTGATTTTCGAAGTGGATTTTTGTTTGAAAAGCGGCAAAATCAAGCTGGAAACCGCAGCAAGATTGGATACCTTGCGAGAATTTCCAACGCGGAAGATGCCGCTTTAAGAACAAAAAGATACAGAAATTATTGAATATCGACAGACTCTCAGGTCGTCTGAAAAAAGGTCGTCTGAAAACCAAGATACAGGTTTTCAGACGACCTTTGCTATGGCGGAACGGCTTTACGCTTCGACCGGTTTGCCGCGCAGGGAGAAGGTGTAGGCTTCGGTGATTTCCAAATCGATCATTTGGTTGATCATATCGGGTGTGCCGGTGAAGTTGACCACGCGGTTGTTGGCGGTACGGGCTTGGAGCTGGTCGGGGTCTTTTTTGGAGATGCCTTCGACCAGACAGCGTTGTACGGTGCCGATCATGGTTTGGTTGATGCGGGCGGTTTCGGCTTCGATGACTTCGTTCAGGGCTTCGAGGCGGCGCACTTTTTCGGCGTGCGGGGTGTCGTCCGGCAGGTTGGCGGCGGGCGTGCCGGGGCGCGGGCTGTAAATGAAGACGAAGCTCAAATCGAAGGCGATGTCTTTCACCAGCTTCAGGGTTTGCTCGAACTCGCGCTCGGTTTCGCCGGGGAAGCCGACGATGAAGTCGCTGCTCAGGCACAAGTCGGGGCGGATGGCGCGCAGTTTGCGGATGATGGATTTGTATTCCAAGGCGGTGTAGCCGCGTTTCATCGCGCTCAATACGCGGTCGGAACCGCTTTGAATCGGCAGGTGCAGGTGCGACACCAGCTTGGGCAGATCGCGGTAGCACTCGATAATCGAGTCGGTAAACTCGCGCGGGTGGCTGGTGGTGAAGCGCATACGCTCGATGCCGGGGATTTCGTGGACGATGCGCAGCAAGGTGGCGAAGTCGCAGATTTCGCCGTCTTCCATTTCGCCGCGATAGGCGTTGACGTTTTGTCCCAAGAGGTTGATTTCTTTCACGCCTTGTTGGGCGAGGTTGGCGATTTCGGTCAAAACGTCGTTCAGCGGGCGGGAGAACTCTTCGCCGCGGGTGTAGGGGACGACGCAGAACGAGCAGTATTTGGAACAGCCTTCCATGATGGACACGAATGCTGCGCCGCCTTCGACGCGGGCGGGCGGCAGATGGTCGAATTTTTCGATTTCGGGGAAGGAAATATCGACTTGAGACAGGCCGCTGGTTTCTTTATCCACAATCATTTTGGGCAGGCGGTGCAGCGTTTGCGGGCCGAAAACGACGTCCACATAAGGCGCGCGTTTGATGATGTTTTCGCCTTCTTGGGAGGCGACGCAGCCGGCAACGCCGATGATGAGGTCGGGATTTTTTTCTTTGAGCGGGCGCACGCGGCCTAAGTCGGAGAACACTTTTTCCTGCGCTTTTTCGCGCACGGAGCAGGTGTTGAAGAGGATGATGTCGGCTTCGTCGGCTTCGGTCACTTGTTCGATGCCGCCGTTTTCTTCGGCGAGTACGGCGAGCATTTTTTCGCTGTCGTATTCGTTCATTTGGCAGCCGAAGGTGCGGATAAATACTTTTTTCATGGTTTGTGTCTTTCTCAGGTAGCCCGTAATTGCGGGGCTGATTGTTATAAAAATCTTCATTTCAGACGACCTTTGGAACGTGGGCAGGTCGTCTGAAACGCAGATTCGTCAGGGCGCAAAAATGCGCGGTTGCGCTGCTGCGGCTGCAACAGCCAACCACGCGGTGTGTGTTTGGGTCGTCTGAAACGGGCAAACGACGGCTTATTGCGCGTCTTTTTTAACCTCGTCGCGGACTTCTTTTTGCGCGGTAAAACGGGAGGCTTCGTCGTCGGTCAAAACCCACACTTCGCGCACGAGGGCGTTGGTGTCGTTGTGTTTGAACGCGATGGTTTTGCCGGTTTTGCCCGCCAGCCGCCCCATCGGGATGAAGCGGTCGTTTTCGTCGTGGATTTTGGTGAAACGGGTGATTTGCAGCTTGGCGGAATTGCCGTCGGCAATGCCCAGCGTCAAGAGGCGTGTCCATGAGAAGCCGCCACGGCTCACTTTCAGATAAGGCAGTTCGACCTGTTTTAAAACCGCCGCGTCCATATCGCTCGGCAGCTTGCGCTGGGCGGCGTAGGAGGCGGTGGAAACCAAAAGGGTAAGCATTAAAATGAATCCGCGTAACATGATGTTTTCTTTATGGTATAAATGGGTGCGGATTATAGCACAAACGCTTCAAATATGAACAGAGTGATTGTTTTTACAGAACAATTTTCATTTTCAGATACGGCGTTGCGCCGTAGCAGTTTGGGCTTTGGAGGTCGTCTGAAACGGCTGGTGCGGGCAATCTGATGATAAAATACCGCTTATTTTTCAGACGACCTCAGAAAGAATCCGCTATGAACCGTAACGAAATCCTGTTTGACCGCGCCAAAGCCATCATCCCGGGCGGCGTAAACTCCCCCGTCCGCGCATTCGGCAGCGTCGGCGGTGTACCGCGCTTCATCAAAAAAGCCGAAGGCGCGTATGTTTGGGACGAAAACGGCACGCGCTACACCGATTACGTCGGTTCGTGGGGGCCCGCGATTGTCGGACACGCGCATCCCGAAGTCATCGAAGCCGTGCGCGAAGCCGCCTTGGGCGGTTTGTCGTTCGGCGCGCCTACCGAAGGCGAAATCGTCATCGCCGAAGAAATCGCCAAAATCATGCCGTCGGTCGAACGGCTGCGCCTCGTCAGCTCCGGCACCGAAGCCACCATGACCGCCATCCGCCTCGCGCGCGGCTTTACCGGACGCGACAAAATCATCAAATTCGAAGGCTGCTACCACGGCCATTCCGACAGCCTGCTCGTCAAAGCCGGCAGCGGCCTGCTCACCTTCGGCAACCCGTCTTCCGCAGGCGTTCCCGCCGACTTTACCAAACACACCTTAGTCCTCGAATACAACAACACCGCCCAGCTCGAAGAAGCGTTCGCCCGCAACGGCGACGAAATCGCCTGCGTCATCCTCGAACCCTTCGTCGGCAATATGAACCTGGTCCGCCCGACCGAAGCCTTCGTCAAAGCCCTGCGCGAATTGACCGAAAAACACGGCGCCGTGTTGATTTACGACGAAGTGATGACCGGCTTCCGCGTCGCGCTCGGCGGCGCGCAGTCGCTGCACGGCATCACGCCCGACCTGACTACGATGGGCAAAGTCATCGGCGGCGGTATGCCGCTTGCCGCATTCGGCGGACGCAAAGACATCATGGAATGTATTTCCCCGCTGGGCGGCGTGTATCAGGCAGGCACCTTGTCGGGCAACCCGATTGCCGTCGCCGCCGGCTTGAAAACGCTCGAAATCATCCAACGCGAAGGCTTCTACGAAAACCTGACCGCCCTGACCCGCCGCCTCGCCGACGGGCTTGCCGCCGCCGCCAAAGCGCACGGCATCGAGTTCACCGCCGACAGCGTGGGCGGCATGTTCGGTCTGTATTTCGCCGCACACACCCCGCAAAACTACGGTGACATGGCGCGTTCCAATATCGACGCCTTCAAACGCTTCTTCCACGGCATGCTCGACCGCAACACCGCCTTCGGTCCGTCCGCCTACGAAGCAGGCTTCGTCTCCGCCGCGCACACGCCCGAGCTGATTGACGAAACCATCGCCACCGCGCATCAAGTGTTCGCAGAAATGGCGAAGTAGGGCGAAGCGGATCCGCAGAAGCAGGTGTGATTTACATAGCAAAGGTCGTCTGAAAACTCGAATTTAGGTTTTCAGACGACCTTTTAAATTTGAAGCGATACCCGAAAAATACCTTATCTTCCCCCGCAAGCCTGATGTCGGTATTCGACAACGCTGTAATCAGGAAGCAGCCGCATCGAAGGTCAACATTCTGCGGCATACAGGAAACAACAATCATATCCGCTTTAAAGGCAAGGTCGTCTGAAAGCC
>NZ_CEXQBZ010000124.1:0-30584 GCF_982712965.1 Neisseria flava
CGACGAAGCCGCAGACAGTACAGATAGTACGGCAAGGCGAGGCAACGCCGTACTGGTTTAAAGTTAATCCACTATACCCTCCAAAGGTTGTCTGAAACCACACAAAGCATTACCCTATGATTCATCCCAATTTCAAAGAATACCTTCCCTCCTATTATTTTAGCACCATTAATCCCCACACCGCTTATCCCAAGCTTGAAGGTCGTCTGAAAACCGAAACCTGCGTCATCGGCGGAGGATTGACAGGACTTTGCACCGCCCTTCCCCTTGCCGAAAACGGACACGAAGTGATCGTACTCGAAGCCGCCCGCATCGGCTTCGGCGCATCAGGGCGCAGCGGCGGGCAAGTCATCAGCGATTACGCCTGCGGTATGGAAGAAATCGAAAAACAAGTCGGCTTGGAACAAGCCCGCTGGTTTTGGCAGCAATCCCTGCAAGCCGTCGAACTCGTTGACGAACGGGTTAAAAAACACCAAATCGCCTGCGATTGGCAGCGTGGCTATGCTACCGTCGCTATTCGCCCGCAGCATTGGGAAGAATTGCGACAATGGCATGAACACGCCCAAAAACATTACAACGCCACCCATTACGAACTTTGGGATAAAGACACGCTTAAACAACAACTTAACAGCGATATGTACTTAGGCGCGCAATTCGACCCCCATTCCGGCCACCTCCATCCGCTCAACTATACCCTGGGCATCGCCCGCGCCGCTGCCGAAGCAGGCGCGCAGATTTTCGAACAGTCCCCGATGACCCGTATCGAATCCTATCAAGGCAACTGGCTCGTCCATACCCCGGACGGCAGCATCGAATGCCAAAACCTCGTGTATGCCGTCAACACTTACGCCGGTTTGCATCAAAAATTCAAGCCGTTGGAAAAAAAAGCCATCGCCGTCAGCACCTTCATCATCGCCACCGAACCGCTGGGCGAACGCGCCAAAGAACTCATCCGCAACAACATGGCCGTCTGCGACAACCGCCACGTCCTCGACTACTACCGCCTCAGCGCCGACGGCCGCCTGCTCTTCGGCGGTAAAGACAACGAGTTCATCGACGACCCCGACCGCATGACCGAACTTGTCCGCCAAGACATGCTCAAAGTCTTCCCCCAGCTTGCCGATGTCAAAATCGAACATTCCTGGGGCGGCGAATGCGACATTACAGCCAACCTCGCCCCCCACTTCGGCAGGCTCGCGCCCAATGTTTACTATGCCCAAGGCTACTCGGGACACGGCATGGCGATTACCGGCATAGCAGGCCTTGCCACCGCCGAAGCCATCATGGGTGACGATGGTCGTCTGAAACCGTTTGAAAAACTCAAACACCCCAGCATCATTACCCAACCTTTCCTGCGCAAACTCGGCTCCTTCCTCGGCTCGAAATATTACCAATGGAAAGACAGCCGTTAAGCATTTGGTTAAGCTCGAACACATCAACAAAAGGTCGTCTGAAACCCGATTCAGGTTTCAGACGACCTTTTCGATATTGAATTGAAGGCTTCCAATCAAACTGCTATCGCATCAAATGTTCAACGAACGCTCGATGCATTTAGATTCCTACCCTCTCCGTTTGTGCTCCAAACCCATTACATCAAATGAATCCCGCTTGCCGGATTGGAAACATTCTCATATACGGTAATCGAAACAATTTTCCCGCTTTCGTCAAACACAATTTCCAGATAAGGCTTATCAGGACTGCGGTCGCGGTTGAACAGGCGGAATGCCCTTTGCGCCTCAAAAATCTTCCCGCGCGCTTTCAAATATTCGGGCAGCTGGCTGATGTTTTGAAAACTCCCACCAAACCCGCCGCCGTGTTTCTTGAGATATTCCGGCGTTGCTTCTATGCCGAAATTGCGCGTTATTCTCAGCGGCTGATTTGAACCTTGGCTCGTATGACTGCCTATTGATAAAACCAAAGTATTCTGCTGCCTGAGTGCCTTCATCTCTTGAACTAACGGTTCTATCACCTGCTCATTATAGCTTCGCTCCCCTTTTGTCATCTGATCAATAGCTTCTATCACTTTATTAACGTTTTCAGGGTCATTCGCATCGATATCAGGAAACATTGCCTGAGCCAGAGGATCATCTCCGCCGGGAATGCCCCAAATCGCCGCCAATTCTTTAGGGCTGCGTTCAAACAAACAACTGGAATCGATATTCTCGGCAACCTGACGGACAAAATCATCAATGCCGTCAATCTGATGCAGGTTGGTACAATTTGAAGAAGGTGCGCTTTCTACTTTGTTTATGTCCGTTTCTACGGTCTTATCATTTGTATTGGATTTCTCGGAAACAGAAGATAAAGGTGCAGAAACAACAGATTCTTTTACCTTATCCTGTTTGTCAGGAGAGCAAGCCACCAATAAGACGGCGACGAATAATAAGAAAAATTGGGATGTATTGTTTTTGATCATTCTATATTTCCAGTAATGTGTATTTAAAATATAAAAATCAGTTAGTTGATAGATTCAAATAAAAACACTCATATCCCTATTCGAATCCACTACCAATCTAATCAATTAAAGTTATTCCTGCTCATCAAACAAGCTAACATCAAACAAATCCGGTTCACTCATCCGAACGCGGCAATCAACCTTAATGTCCTCGTGAACCCGACAGCAACACGGCAGAATCTCGCCGGGCGCGACAAACGCGAGCGGGAAATCGTCGTAGGACACCCTACCGTCTAATATTTTGACGCGGCAGGAACCGCAATAGCCGCTTCGGCACTGGTATTCGACCTCGTGGCCGGTGCGCTCCAAGCCCTCCAATAAGGTTTCGCCTTCTTGAAGCTCGAAGGTTTTGTCGTGTGTACTGATGAGTGCCATTATTATCTGTTTAAGCGGGAAAGGCCGTCTGCACGGTGTATCCGAAATTTTTGATTTCGTTTCTACACCTGTTCAGACGACCTCTGATAATGGAAATGCGGAAAAACCGCCGAGTTTGATTACAGTTCGAAATCGCCCAAATCGTCCGCGCTGACTTCCGAATCGATCTGACCGATTAAGTAAGAAGAAATTTCCACTTCCTGCGGCGCGACCTGCACGTTGTCGGACGAAAGCCACGCGTTAATCCACGGAATCGGGTTTTGAGTAGCACCTTCGAATCCGGCAGGCAGACCGACCGCCTGCATACGCAGGTTAGTAATGTATTCGACGTATTGCGCCAGAATTTCCTTGTTCAGACCAATCATCGAACCGTCTTTAAACAGATAGGCAGCCCATTCTTTTTCCTGCTCCGCCGCTTTTTTGAAGAGTTTGAAACATTCGTCCTGCAATTCGACAGCGATTTCCGCCATTTCAGGGTCGTCTGAACCGGCGCGCATCAGGTTGAGCATATGCTGGGTGCTGGTCAGGTGCAGGGCTTCGTCGCGGGCAATCAGTTTGATGATTTTGGCGTTACCTTCCATCAACTCGCGCTCGGCAAAGGCGAACGAACAAGCGAATGAAACATAGAAACGGATGGCTTCCAACACATTGACGCACATCAGGCAGAGATAGAGTTTTTTCTTCAACTCGCGCAAAGACACGGTAACGAGCTTGCCGCCGACATTGTGCGCACCTTCGCCCAGCAAGTTGTAATACTGGGTGTATTCGATTAAATCATCGTAATAGCAGGCGATGTCTTCGGCGCGGGCGATGATGTATTCGTTCTGCACGATGTCGTCGAACACGACTGACGGGTCGTTGACGATATTGCGGATAATATGGGTATAGCTGCGCGAGTGGATGGTTTCGCTGAAGCTCCACGTTTCAATCCAAGTTTCCAACTCGGGAATCGACACCAAAGGCAACAAGGCAACGTTCGGACTGCGGCCTTGGATGGAATCGAGCAAGGTTTGGTATTTCAGATTGCTGATAAAAATGTGTTTTTCATGCTCAGGCAGATTGGCGTAGTCGATGCGGTCGCGCGACACGTCGATTTCTTCTGGCCGCCAGAAGAAAGACAGTTGTTTTTCAATCAGTTTCTCAAATACTTCGTATTTCTGCTGGTCATAACGTGCAACATTCACCGGCTGACCAAAAAACATCGGCTCTTTCAGCGCGTCGTTTTTCTGTTTGCTGAAGGTGCTGTATTGCATGATGAGGTGTTCGCAGGACATGGGTTGGCTTTCTATTGATTGGATTTCTTGGTTTCGGGCTTGGTGTGAGGCCGTCTGAAAGGGTGGATGGGCTTCAGTCCAAAAGGTTGTCTAAAGCACTTGTTTTGCTTGTAATCTGTGTTTGGTTATATTTGAGCTGAAATGTAAAAAAATTGCCTTAATCGAGCTTTTGGGTATAATTGCTGCCAACAACTCCCCCAGCTTTGCCAACCCGATGTGGTTGGATTAACAAGGCTGGGGGCTTTCTTTTGCTTATTTGCGCCATAACCGCCACTTTTCAGGGTTGATGGTCATGCCCATTTGCTCAAAGGATATTGCCCCATTCTCAACGGATGGGAAGTCAGCTAGCAATGAAAAAAATCTCTCGCCCCATCTGGAGGCCGGACAAATAATATCCAGCATCCGTTTCATAAGGCAAAAATAAACAAACGAGCGACCTACAGGTAATTTTTCCCATTCGGTATCGCTCAAGCCTTTCAAACTGGCCTTAATAGCAATATCCCGATTCCACAAGCGGCTGTGATGCGCTGAGACATTTCGGATGACATTAAAAGCATGCAGGTGGGTTTGCAGATGACGGCCGTCTTTTAGGCGGTAAAACTTGGCAATCCGATTTTTATCTTCCTCGCTCATCCCTTTATAAAGCATAGACATCGTACCGAAATCCCATACTTCACAGGCCGCCCATACGGGTAAATCGGAATAATGTTGCAGATGATGTTTGACAAAGCCGGTTTCTTTTTCACGATGTACGAGATTATCGTATCTTTCCAACCATTCTGCATGGTTAAAACCAGGAGCAAAATATCGGGCATCCTTGTGGGCCAACGGGTGATGTTTGCCTAATGTATATGCAATATTGACTCTTAGTGCAATTTCAATCCGCTCTAAAGCATCCAATGCCAATTGCCGCAACCGCTTATCAAACATGTATAGTTTTTTTACATCTTCAAAACTGCTGTTGGGTATGAAGCTGTCTAATCTATTTTTCGGGTTTTTGGGATTAAATTGGCGAAACGGATAAAGATAACCGCTCAACCGGTAATATCCAATAGTCCTTAAATACCCTAAAGCTTTTTTCTCATCTGCAACGTGTAATCCTCTATTTTTTAAAATCTCTAACTGTTCTTCATAAGTTTTCCAAATCTTAGGCTCTTTAGTTTGATTACTTTGCATTGTTCACTTCCTTTTATTTAAAGCAAGTTTACTGAGCATCAAATCTTACAAGCCCCGCCGGCGCAGCCGTCGTCTTGGATGTCGGTTTGGGTGTCGTCGGCGCCGTCGCGGGTGTTGTGGTAGTACAGGGTTTTGACGCCGTATTTGTAGGCGGTCAGCAGGTCTTTGAGCATTTGTTTCATGGAAACTTTGTTACCCTCGAACTTACTCGGATCGTAGGCTGTATTAGCAGAAATCGATTGATCGACGAATTTCTGCATCACGCCGACAAGTTTCAAATAGCCTTCGTTGCCCGGAAGCTGCCATAGGGTTTCATAGGCGTCTTTCAGGGTTTCAAACTCCGGTACGACTTGTTTCAAAATACCGTCTTTCGATGCTTTGACCGTTACCAATCCGCGCGGCGGTTCGATGCCGTTGGTGGCGTTGGCGATTTGCGAACTGGTTTCAGACGGCATGAGTGCGGTTAGGGTGGAGTTGCGCAGGCCGTATTTGACGATGTCGGCGCGCAGGCTTTCCCAGTCGCACAACAGCGGTTCGCTGCACACGGCATCCAAGTCTTTTTTGTAGGTGTCGATGGGCAGTTTGCCTTGCGAATAAACGGTTTGATTGAACAGCGGGCATGCGCCGTATTCTTTGGCGAGGTTCACCGAGGCTTTGAGCAGGTAATACTGCATGGCTTCAAAGGTACGGTGGGTCAGACCAAGCGCGGAATCATCGCTGTAACGGACGCCGTTTTTCGCCAGATAGTAGGCATAGTTGATGACGCCGATGCCGAGCGTGCGGCGGTTCATGGTCGCGGTGCGGGCGGCTTCGACCGGATAGTCTTGGTAATCCAACAAGGCATCGAGTGCGCGCACGGTCAAATCGGCAAGCCCTTCCAGCTCGTCCAAGCTGTTTAATGCGCCCAAATTGAAGGCAGACAGGGTACACAGGGCGATTTCGCCGTTCGGATCGTTGATGTTGTCCAGCGGTTTGGTCGGCAGGGCGATTTCCATGCACAGGTTGGACTGGTGCACGGGTGCGACGCGCGGGTCAAACGGGCTGTGCGTGTTGCAGTGGTCAACGTTTTGGATGTAGATACGTCCTGTTCCGGCGCGTTCCTGCATCAACGTGGAGAACAAATCGGTAGCCGACAAGGTGCGCTTGCGGATATTCGGGTCTTGCTCGTATTTTGTGTAGAGACGCTCGAATTCGTCTTGGTCGGCAAAGAACGCGTCGTACAGGCCGGGGACTTCGTTGGGCGAGAACAAGGTGATGTTGCCGCCTTTAATCAGGCGGGTGTACAGCAGGCGGTTGATTTGCACGCCGTAATCCAGTTGGCGGATGCGGTTGTCTTCCACGCCGCGGTTGTTTTTCAATACCAACAGGCTTTCGGCTTCGATGTGCCACAAGGGGTAGAACAAGGTTGCCGCGCCGCCGCGTACGCCGCCCTGCGAGCAGGATTTGACCGCCGCTTGGAACATTTTGAAAAACGGAATGCAGCCGGTATGTTGCGCTTCGCCGCCACGGATTTCGCTACCCAAACCGCGGATGCGTCCGGCGTTGATGCCGATGCCCGCGCGTTGGGAAACGTATTTCACAATCGCGCTGGTGGTGGCGTTGATGGAATCCAGACTGTCGTCGCATTCAATCAATACACAGCTTGAGAACTGGCGCGTAGGCGTACGCACGCCGCTCATAATCGGGGTTGGTAGCGATACTTTGAACGTAGAAACGGCGTCGTAAAAGCGTTTGACGTAATCCAGGCGCGTCTCTTTCGGGTATTTGCTGAAGAGACACATCGCTACCAAAATGTATAAAAACTGCGGCGTTTCATAAATCTGGCGGGTAACGCGGTTCTGCACCAGATATTTGCCTTCAAGCTGCTTCACGGCGGCATACGAGAAGGTCATATCGCGACTGTGGTCGATATAGGCATTCAGCTCGTCAAACTCTTCGCGGCTGTAATCTTCGATGATGTGGCGGTCGTATTTGCCCGCATCGGTGAGTTTTTTAACGTGGTCAAAGAGATGCGGCGGTTCGAACTCGCCGTAAGCGATTTTGCGCAGGTGGAAAATCGCCAGACGCGCGGCGAGATATTGATAGTCAGGCGTATCCTGCGAAATCAGGTCGGCAGCCGCCTTGATGATGGTTTCGTGGATGTCGTCGGTGCGGATGCCGTTGTAAAACTGGATGTGCGATTTGAGCTCGACTTGCGATACGGAAACGTTTTTCAAGCCTTCCGCCGCCCAAGTAACGACGCGGTGGATTTTGTCTAAGTCGAGATTTTCCAAACGTCCGTCGCGCTTGGTTACTTTCAAATCAGTCGGTGCATTCATCGTGAGCTTTCTCCATCCTGAAACACAAGATACAGTATGTATTAATATCGAGTGGCACAATATAGTGTATTTTTCGTCGCTTATCCAGTCTTGACAAGACTGCTGTTTTGAAATCGTGCTTTTCCCAATTTTCTTTCAGACAACCTCTTTCCCTATGATTCAAGCCTTACCGCGAAAACGTGTTTTTCGTCATCAAAACCCTCATGCGGCTATGCGCTTATGAAATAAGGCAAATTCGGATTTGTGTTAAATTTTGAAAATATAATGGCATACAACATGATGAAATAAGCAATAAAGGTCGTCTGAAACCTTATTCCAGTTTTCAGACGACCTTTCAGATGTTCAAAATTTGTGTATTTAATCTTGCAACGCGGCGGCGATTTCGTTGCGCAGTTTATTTAAAAACCTGCCGTGGCGCACCCATTGGGCGGCGGCTTCGTGATCTTTCGCTGCAAAGGCCGTCCGCAAATCTTGATACAGCTTGTCTTGTTCGCGGCTGATTTCTTGGTCCAACGCGCGCAAGGCTTCGTTGTTTTGCTCCATTTGCGCATCCATCAGCGTTTCGCGCCATTCCATTTGCTGCATGAGAAATTCAGGGGCAAAAGAAGTATGTTCCGGCGCATCGGCATCAATGCCCTGAGCTTTCAGAAGGTACGCGGCGCGGTCGATGGGATTTTTCAAGGTGCGGTAGGCATCGTTGATGGTGGAAGACATCATCACTGCCTGCTTTTGCTCGAAGGCGGAAGCGGACGCGAATTTGTCGGGATGGAAACGTGCCGCCAAGGCACGGTAGGTTTGCTCCAAGTTTTCAGTATCGATATCAAAAGCGGGTTCAAGCTGGAAGAGTGTGAAATATTGAGACATGGCGGGATAATTAATGTGAAATTTTCGGCAGAAGCCTGATTTTGCCTTATAATCCGCTGATTCTTAACCAAAAGGACTGAATATGAGCAGTAAAGTACAGCACAATAAAGGCAAAATACGCGACAATGCTTTAAAAGCCTTAGTGAAATCCGATTTGTTCCGACACAAGGTCGAACGAAAAAGAAAAGGCAAAGGCAGCTACAACAGACAGGAAGCGAAAAAATGGCGGGACGGTTTTGATACTGTCCCGCCACTTTTTTGTCTTAAACGTGAAAGCTCTCGCCGCAGCCGCAAGAGTCTTTGACGTTCGGGTTTTCAAATTTGAAACCTTCCTGCAAACCTTCTTTGGTGTAATCGACCTGCGTGCCGTCCAGATAAACCAAACTTTTCGGGTCAATATAAACGCGCGCGCCGTGTTCTTCAAAAATCAGGTCGTCGTCGTTGACTTCATCGACAAATTCAAGGTTATACGCCATGCCCGAGCAGCCGCTGGTTTTTACCCCCAAGCGCACGCCCAAGCCTTTGCCGCGCTTGGTCAGGTAGCTGTTGATGTGTTTGGCTGCGTTTTCTGTGATGGTAATCATGCTTCTTTCCTTATTCGCAATCATTGTCTTATTTTGCCTGCTTTCATTTTCAGACGACCTATTGCCTTTCAGGTCGTCTGAAAACGCTGTTTTGCCCACTCTATCGCGGTGGAAACGGCAGCTTTTGCCTGCGGACTGTTTTTCCAACAAGTCGAGCCGGTCAGTTTTGCGCCTTGTTCCAAAACGTCGTCCAAATCCGCAGCAGCCAGCGTGGCAACATCATCCAAACCCATTTGCTGCAAACGCTACTATACGGTTTTTCCTATGCCTTCGACAGTAGAAGAGATCAGGCTTCTTCTTGGCTAAGTATAGTTTTTTCGTGTAGGCGTCTGCAAAGTTTAGCTAAGATGCAGTCTGCCTGAAACCATCGGGCTGAGAGAGAGCAAACACGACATGGATGTCGGCAAGGCGTGTCAGACCCTTGTTTTCCAGTCACTTGCAGTGCCTTCAGCATAAATAGTATCCACTGAGACAAAGCTTAAGGATACGCCTGGCAATACTTTCAAGCAGCCTATTTCAACTGGCTGTCCTTACTGCCACGCCGGTTGTAGGCGTAGTGGAATTGCTGTTGTTTGTCCGCTTCTTCTTGGCAGGCAATGCACAACTGCACGCCAGGCAGGGCGCGGCGGCGGGCTTCGGGAATCGGCTCGCCGCATTCGGCGCATTCTCGTGCGCTTTCGCCGGAGGGCAGGTTTTGCCGTGCGGCAGCCAACGCGTCGTCCAAATTGGCGTCGATTTGCGCCTGCTCCGCGCCGTCTGGCGCCCAGCCGCCAGCCACGTTATACGCCTTTTTTCTTTTTGTAGTCCGCCACAGCAGCTTTTACCGCATCTTCAGCCAAGATGGAGCAGTGGATTTTTACCGGTGGAAGTTCCAATTCTTCAGCGATTTCGCTGTTTTTGATTGCCAGCGCGTCATCCAGGCTTTTGCCTTTGACCCACTCGGTAATCAGGCTGGAAGAAGCGATTGCAGAGCCGCAGCCGTAAGTTTTGAATTTGGCGTCTTCGATGATGCCTTCGTCGTTCACTTTGATTTGCAGGCGCATCACGTCGCCGCAAGCCGGCGCGCCGACCATGCCGGTGCCGACAGACTCTTCGTCTTTGTCGAAAGTACCGACATTGCGGGGGTTTTCATAGTGGTCGATTACTTTATCGCTGTATGCCATGATGTGGTTTCCTTAATGTTTTTTGATGGTTTAAGTGGTTTGTTTGCCGGTTTTCAGACGACCTGAAGTTTAGATTTTGCACGCACCGCCTTCGCAGCCTTCGTCGTTTTCCGAATCGACGCCGCCTTCCACGGTAACGCCGTCAAAATCTTCAAGCAGGTTGTCGAGATTGTCCAAATCTAAATCTTGTTCGTTCATGGTTTTATATCCTTGATTTTAATGTGGTGGCTTTTAGGTCGTCTGAAAAGGTCTTTTGAGATTTTCAGACGACCTTTTTTATTTATTAGGTAGGTTTAGTTGTTAAACCCAACATTTCGAGCAGATTGATAGGCTTGTTGGGTTTTCAACCCAACCTGCGGTTACTTAAATACATTTATAACAGTTGGATCTATTTGAAATATATTTTCACATTGGTTATGTATAGCAACAGCCATAGCAGGTCTATCATGGAAAGATTTAATGTAAAGAATTACTTTACACTCACTGTCCGGAGTAACTATTTCTGTTTTATTATAATTCCCTAGTGTTTCTATATATTTTAGGAAAGTACTTCTATCAACCACTTTTAAATCTTCAGAATATCTGATACCCATAACAAAATCCTTAAATCTATTTGCAATTAAATTTATTTCAACGTTTAATAATATCTCGACTGAGTATAATGGGTATCTATTACTCATTTCCATAATTTCAGGCTACCTGAAACGCGAACGCGGACGTTCGCGCTCCATTATCCAAGTGCAGGCTGCTTTTAATGCGCCGCCCATTCAATCGAGTTCAAATCGATACCTTCTTTAAACATTTCCCACAGCGGAGACAGTTCGCGAAGTTTGCCGATTTTGGATTTAATCAGTTCTGCTGCAAACTGCACTTCTTCTTCGGTGGTCATGCGGCCGAAGGTGATGCGCAGGGATGAGTGCGCCAGTTCGTCGTTGCGGCCGAGCGCGCGCAGGACATAGCTGGGTTCGAGCGAAGCGGAGGTACAGGCGGAGCCGCTGGATACGGCGAGTTCTTTCACTGCCATAATCAGGCTTTCACCTTCGACGAAGTTGAAGCTGACGTTCAGGTTGTTCGGGGCGCGGTGTTCGAGGTCGCCGTTGATATAGACTTCTTCGATGCCTTCGATGCCTTTGAGGAAGATGTCGCGCAGTTTGCGGTAGTGCGCCATGTCTTGCTCGAGTTCTTCTTTGGCGATGCGGAAGGCTTCGCCCATGCCGACGATTTGGTGGGTCGGCAGGGTGCCGCTGCGGAAGCCGCGTTCGTGGCCGCCGCCGTGCATTTGGGCTTCGAGGCGGACGCGAGGTTTGCGGCGGACGTACAGCGCGCCGATGCCTTTGGGTCCGTACACTTTGTGGCCGGACATGGACAATAAATCAACTTTAGCGGCTTCGACGTCGACAGGCACTTTGCCGCAGGCTTGGGCGGCATCGACGTGGAAGATGATTTTACGTTCGCGGCAGATTTCGCCGATGGCGGGAATGTCTTGCACTACGCCGATTTCGTTGTTCACCCACATCACGGAAATCAGGATGGTGTCTTCGCGGATGGCAGCTTTGAGTTCTTCCAAATCAATCAAACCGTTTTCTTTCACACCGAGGTAGGTGACTTCAAAGCCCTGGCGTTCGAGTTCACGCATGGTGTCGAGCACGGCTTTGTGTTCGGTTTTGACGGTGATGAGGTGTTTGCCTTTGGTTTTGTAGAAGTTTGCCGCGCCTTTGATGGCGAGGTTGTCGGACTCGGTCGCGCCGCTGGTGAAGATGATTTCTTTGGGGTCGGCGTTAATCAAGGCGGCGATGTCGGCGCGGGCTTTTTCGACGGCTTCTTCTGCTTCCCAGCCGAATGCGTGGCTGTTGGAGGCGGGGTTGCCGAAGGTTTCGGTCAGATAGGGAATCATTTTTTCGGCAACGCGTTTGTCAACGGGGGTGGTGGCGGCGTAGTCGAGATAAACGGGGGTTTTGACGGTCATGGTTTGCTCTTTCTTTTTCTGTAATGTACTTAATGGATATGTGTAAATTGGATGACGTGGCTGCCGTCATCGCTGTTTTTCTGTTCGATGATGCTTTGCAGGGTAACGCTGCTGAGGTAATCGTTGATGGTTTTGTTCAGGTTTTCCCAAAGGTCGTGCGTCAGACAAGGCGCGCCGTGGTGGCAGTTGGCTTTGCTGCTGCATTGGGTGGCGTCCAGTTTGTCTTCGGCGGCGGAAATGATTTGGGCGATATGGATTTGTGCAGGAGGGGCGGCGAGGATGTAGCCGCCGCCGGGGCCTCGCAGGCTTTCGACCAGCCCGGCGCGCCGCAGTTTGCTGAATAGTTGTTCAAGATAGGAAAGCGAAATGCTTTGGCGTTCGCTGATGGCGCTGAGTTTGACAGCACCGGTTTGCGCATTCATCGCCAAATCGATCATGGCGGTAACGGCAAAACGCCCTTTTGTGGTCAGTCTCATGGTAGTTGCCTGTGTCGGCTTTTTTATAGTGGTGCGATTGTCTAATATCTGAGTGTTTCAGTCAAGTATATTCACGAGACTTCCGATTGTTTGTTTAAATGACTGTACACATTGATTTTTATCTCTCTCAAGATTTTTCTTTTTTATCCGAAACTTGGATCCGAGGTCGTTTGAAAAGTGCTATCACCCTGCTCTTGGCAGGGTTAAAACCATTTGCTTTATAATTGCGATTGATATAGATTATCTAATTCATACTAAATCATTATGGTATTCCAAAAGGTCGTCTGAAACCGCCCTACTCCGTTTCAGACGACCCACGCCATAGCATAAGCAACCCCTTAACAGAGGCAACCAACAATGAAACGCGATTTGAGCAAAATGACCTCCATCGAAGACCTGCGCCTTGTCGCCAAGCGCAAAATGCCGCGCATGTTTTACGATTACATCGATTCAGGTTCTTGGACGGAAACTACCTACCGTGAAAACACTTCGGATTTCAAAGACATCCGCTTCCGCCAAAAAGTGTTGGTCAATATGGAAGGCCGTAGTTTAGAGACCAAAATGATCGGTCAGGACGTGAAAATGCCGGTGGCGATTGCGCCGACTGGCTTTACCGGCATGGCGCACGCCGACGGCGAAATTTTGGCGGCGCGGGCGGCGGAGAAGTTCGGCATTCCGTTTACGCTTTCCACCATGTCCATCTGCTCGATTGAAGACGTTGCCGAAAACACCAGCGCGCCGTTTTGGTTTCAGCTTTATGTGATGCGCGACCGCGAGTTTATGGAAAACCTGATTAAACGTGCGAAAGATGCCAAATGTTCGGCGTTGGTTTTGACCGCCGATTTGCAGGTTTTGGGGCAACGCCACAAAGACATCAAAAACGGTCTGTCCGCGCCGCCGAAACCGACCATCGCCAATTTAATCAATCTGGCGACCAAGCCCGAATGGTGCATGAAAATGCTGAACACGGAGCGTCGCACGTTCCGCAATATTGTCGGACACGCCAAAAACGTCGGCGATTTGTCTTCGCTGTCTTCGTGGACTTCCGAACAATTCGACCCGCGCCTGAGCTGGGACGACGTCGCCCGCATTAAAGATTTGTGGGGCGGCAAGCTGATTATCAAAGGCATTATGGAACCTGAAGATGCGGAAAAAGCAGCGAAAAGCGGCGCGGACGCATTGGTCGTTTCCAACCACGGCGGCCGCCAGCTCGACGATACCGTATCCTCCATCAAAGCCTTGCCCGACATCGTCAGCGCAGTCGGCAGCGATATCGAAGTGTGGATGGACAGCGGCATCCGCAGCGGTCAGGACATCCTCAAAGCATGGGCTTTGGGCGCAAAAGGTACAATGATAGGCCGCGCGTTCCTCTACGGCTTGGGCGCATACGGCGAAGAAGGCGTTACCCGCGCGCTGGAAATCCTGTATAAAGAAATGGACATATCCATGGCGTTCACCGGTCATCGCAATATTCAGGACGTCGATGCCAGTATCCTGCAAAGCACGCGCTGGCCGAATGACAAATTCTGATTGCTTTTAAACACCAAACCGGCGGTTAAACAGATATCGCCGGTTTGGTGTTTTGAGTTTGCAGAAGATAAGGTTTTCAGACGACCTTAATTGGGTTTCTCCTAAACTGACCGGTCGTCTGAAAGTTCTTACGCAATGCGTTGGCGCATTTGCTCGAAAAGGCATACAGTCGCCGCCATGGCGACGTTTAACGACTCGGTCTGTCCCAGCATCGGGATTCTGACGCTGCCATCGACTTTTTCCAAAATTTCCCGACTCACGCCGCTGCCTTCATTGCCGAAAACCCAAGCGCAAGGAGCGTTTAAATCCAGTTGGTACAAATCGGAAGGGTTGCGCCCGTCCAAAGCGGTCGCCCATATTTTGTCCTGATAAGTATCCAGCCATTGCAGTAGGGAAACGCGGCTGTATATATCCAGCAGAAAATGCGCCCCCATACCCGCACGCAATACCTTAGGCGACCAAATATCGACGCAGTCATTACCCAACACAATCTGCTTGACGCCCGAAGCTGCCGCACTGCGTAAAACCGTACCGACATTACCGGGGTCTTGCAGTCTATCCAACACCACGCAGTCGCCGCTTAAAGGCAAATCCCGTTGCGGCGGAATCCCTATCCAAGTCATCACATCATCAGCATCGTTCAGACTGGTAATTTTAGACAAGGCTTCGTTTCCGACCCAAGTAATACCATCTTCGTCCAAGCTGCTGATTAAATTTCGGATTTCAGGATGCGTGTTTTTACTTTCGGGCAAATACACTTGTTTGGGCGTGTACCCCGCCTCTAAATAGACCTGCGAAAGATGCACGCCTTCCAACACGGTTTGTCCATATTCCCGGCGTGCTTTAGATTGTGTCAGCAGCTTGGACAAATGCTTGAGCTGCTCGTTTTGCGCGGAGGTAATTGATTTCATGTGGCGCATTATATAGCGGATTCAAATAAAAAGGATACAGAAAGGCAGCCGCACGATACCGTTCGACTTTTTTCAAACCGTTTTTTCAGACGACCTCAAGATGCATCCGTTCAAAAATAAAACCCCTGCCCGAATAGCTCGGGAAGGGATTTCTCTACTTGATGGAAATCTGTATCTCTATGCAGTTTAATGAACGGCGGAGTCCTGTTGAACCTGCATTTCAGTTCGAACCGTAGTCTGACTCACACCTTTATCATTCTTTGCAGATTCAGGCATTACCACAGCGTCCGAAGCATTTTTCGCTGTCGGATTGGCGGCTACGGGTACGATATTTTCCTGCTGGTTTTTGGTTTCAACGGCTTTTTCCGCAACCATGCCTGCAGATTCGCCCTTCACTTGCGGACCGAATTGCCATACGGCGACGGCAACCGCTGCCACGCTGGCAGCAACAGCGAAAGATTTAAAGAAGGAATTGTTTGCAGCTTGAACACCCTTAGCAGACATCGCTGCGGCAACTTCAGCCTTATGACGTTGCTTATGTTCTTCGCTGATTTCAGCAAGCGTAGCAGTAAATGCTGCGCTTTGCATGAAATCCGCATCACGCCCCGTACCTGCTTTATAGCGCATACAATCGCCAATCAGATGGTACTCGTACCACGCTTCGGCAGCGGCATCGTCGGACAACAGACGGTCTAGCATCTCTTCAGATACATCGTCGTTATCCATCAACATGGAGATATATTCGTGTGTTGTGCTCATAGTTATTACCATTATTATTACCACCTTTGATTTTCAGAAGTTTCCAGCAAAGGCCTCAAATCTTTTGCTATCACTTCCCGCGCCCTAAAAATACGGGAACGGACCGTCCCTATCGGGCAATCCATAATCGTGGCTATTTCCTCGTAAGACAAACCGTCCATTTCCCGCAAGGTAATGGCTTTGCGTAAGTCCTCGGGCAAATGCGAAATCGTTGATTCGACTGTTTGCAGGATTTCCCGATTGATCATCTCAGCTTCCGGCGTATGATAATCCGCAATCTGATCCGATAAATCCAAAATATCCCCGTCTTCATTGGCAGCCTCTGCACTGACGAACGGCAGCTTTCCTGATGTTACTAAGAAATTTTTGGCAGTATTGATAGCAATCCGATACAGCCAAGTATAAAACGCGCTCTCGCTACGAAAATTCGGCAAGGCACGGTAAGCCCTGATCATTGCCTCTTGAGCCACATCGTTGACTTCGTGTTCGTCTTTGACAAAACGGGAAATCAATCTAATGAGCCGACGCTGATATTTGGACATCAGCATCTCGAATGCTTTTTGTTCGCCTTTCTGCGCGCGCTCTACCAAGACTTGATCAATCTGGCGATCATTCATATTTTACCTTTTTATAATAACTGCATTATAAGCTATAAAGTAGTAAAGCGTGCCGTGCCAGTTTAAAGACAGCTATTGCCGCATTTAGTTCCATTTATATTTCAAAAATTTTCCGTAAACCGGTAAAAAACCGTCAATCCCTTGAAAATCGTGGCTTACTGTAAGGTTAACAATAGCAATGCAGTTTCCGTCAGTATTTGTGATAATCGGCCAGCATTTTCTGACGAACGGTACGATATGGTTTTCTTGCAACACTTTCTTAACATTTTTGAATAAAAACCCTACATTCATCATATCATCACTGCCCGCCGTCCGAATGATTCCTTCTTCTTCCAAGACCGATTCCGGCAATCCGTTGCGGTGTGGTACCAGAAAAAAGCCGTTTTCTTGGAGAATATCTTTCAGACGACCTCTGACTTCTTTTCCCTTTATCCAATCTGCGTCTGCAAACTGGCTTTGTTTCAATATGAATAAAAAATCCCGGTATAAACATACCGATGTTTCGCCGAACTGCCATTGCGCAGTTTCCGCTTCCAACAGTATCCGCGCGAAATCTGCCAGTTTTCTCGGAGAACTTTCCACAATCCCATTCTTCTTAAAAAACCGCCAAAGAATCCGGCTGCGGCGTGCCTCGCTGAATGTCTGCCAACGGCTGACTTGGAAACGCCCGCTCTCGCAAACCGTCTGATAATCCGCATCGACAACTTCGTCCAAAATCGCCAAATCGGTTTGTAACGAACGAATGTTGGCACAAACATGATGGTCGAAATTCGGAATGCGCTCCCGCCAAACCGGCAACGCCTCGTAACGCATCCAATTTCTTAAAAAGGCTGTATCGGCGTTACTTTCATCTTCGATGTTCGGCAGGTTGCAGGCAGCGGCGTAGTTTTCCAATTCTTTTCGAGGAAACGTCAGCAGTGGCCGCCAAATTTGCGTTTCCTCATCTAGTTTGCGCCATTGCGGCATGGCGGCAAGTGCTTTAATACCGCCGCCGCGAACCGCCGCGAGCATAAACGTTTCAATCTGGTCATCCTGATGGTGCGCCAAGGCGATGACACCGGAAGGGTCGTCTGAAAACGCCTGATAACGCGCTTTCCGTGCGGCGGCTTCGATTCCCAAGCCGTCTTTTTCGACTTCAACTTTTACGCTTCTGAACGGCACATTCCATTCTTGGCATAAACGTGTGCAAAACACCAGCCAGTCATCCGCATTGCAGCTCAATCCATGATGAACATGTAAAGCGTGTACGTCCAATCCAAGCTCTTCCCGCAAACACGCGAGCATATGCAGCAACACCACCGAATCCAAACCGCCGCTCAATCCAACCGTTACCATGCAACCATCCGGAAGCGAACGCGCCGAAAGACGCAAGGTTTCCAACAAACTGTGGCATTGAGGCGGAAGGTTTTCAGACGACGTCGGGTTCATATGGCGTAATCTATGCTGTCGGCAAGGTAAGTTCTTAGAAATGAAAAAGCAGGCAGGGGGGCTTCTGCCTGCTTTTCTGCACATTAATTGTTTACTTATCCGTAAACTTGCCGTAAGCCATAATCCGGTCAAAACGGCGGGACAGCAAATCCGCCATCGGCATATTTTGCGCCTCGTGCAACTCGCTTTCCAACACCGTTTTGACGTTTTTCATGGTCGTTTCAAAATCACGGTGCGCACCGCCCAAAGGTTCGCTGATCACGCTGTCAATCAAATCCAATTCTTGCAGGCGTTTGGCGGTAATACCCAAGGCTTGCGCGGCATCTGCCGCTTTCTCGGCGGTTTTCCACAGAATAGACGCGCAGCCTTCCGGAGAAATAACCGAGTAAGTCGAATATTGCAGCATATTGACGTAATCGCCGACCGCAATCGCCAGCGCGCCGCCGGAACCACCCTCGCCGATAATGGTACACAAAACCGGCACACGCAGTCGGGTCAATTCGTACAGGTTGCGTCCGATGGCTTCGGACTGACCGCGCTCTTCCGCGCCGATGCCCGGATACGCGCCCGGAGTATCGACAAAAGTCATCACAGGAATATTGAATTTCTCGGCGGTCTGCATCAAACGCAGTGCTTTACGATAGCCTTCAGGGCGCGGCATACCGAAATTGCGGCGGATTTTTTCTTTGGTATCGCGGCCTTTTTGATGGCCGATAACCATCACACTTTGTCCGTTGAAGCGCGCCAAACCACCGACGATGGCATGGTCGTCTGAATAATGGCGGTCGCCGTGCAACTCTTCAAAATCGGTAAAAATGGCTTGGATGTAATCTAAGGTGTAAGGACGTTGGGGATGGCGTGAAACCTGCGAAATCTGAGCGGGCGTCAGCTTGTTGAAAATCGATTTGGTCAGGTCGTTGCTTTTCTTCTGCAATCTGGCGATTTCATCGGAAATATCGACGGCGGACTCGCCCTGCACAAAGCGCAACTCTTCGATTTTATTGGTTAATTCGGCAATGGGTTGTTCAAAATCCAAAAAAACTGGTTTCATAGGGTGAAGCTCTCGGTAGGGACGCTGCCGCTATCATACGCCAATCAGGCATATTTGGCAGCATTTCTCATTGAGGATATGCCGTGCAAAACGGCAGATAATCGGGCGGATGCCTTTTCAGACGACCTTTTACAACGATAGTATATCTGCACTAAACAAATGAAGTGCCGTATCTTATGATAAACTTCCATTCAGTTCAATCATTTCAAACAGGCTATGAAAAACGACCACGACAATACGGCGATGCGGCTCGACAAATGGCTTTGGGCTGCGCGCTTTTTCAAAACCCGCGCGCTGGCTCAAAAACATATCGAATTGGGCAGGGTTCAGGTCAACGGCACCAAAGTCAAAAACAGCAAAAACATCAGCGCGGGCGACATCATCGACCTGACGCTCAATTCGCTGCCTTACAAAATCAAAGTATTGGCACTCAACCACCAACGCCGTCCCGCCCCCGAAGCGCGCCGGCTTTACGAAGAAGACATGAAAACCGCCGCCGAACGCGAAGCGCAAAAACAGCTCGACCAAGCAAGCCGCATCAGCGCGGCGTACCCCGACGGCAGACCGACCAAACGCGACCGCCGCCAACTCGACCGTATGAAGCGCGACAGCTGGTAGGGTTTGAAGTTCGTTTTGGTAGAATCGTATTTTTCAGACGACCTGTATCAGAAAGATAGGTACAGGTCGTCTGAAACCTTATCCCAACCAAAACAGGCAGGTTTTCCCTGCCTGTTTTTCGTCTCTGCAAAACCTTTGTCCAACCGGCTTAGAATTTGTATTCCACCTGACCGCGCAAGACGTTTACGTCTTGTTTGCTGGTACCGGCAGTCGGTGTAGCTTGTTTACCCGCCAGGTAGAAGCCTGATACTTTCCAGTTTTTCCAAGGAATATAAGTTGCGCCGATTTGTACGCCTTGCACGTTTTTGCTGTAATCCTCGGCCGAAGACACACCCGAGAGTGCGCCGACGCGGCGGTAGTTCAGGAAGACGTCGTAGGAATTGCGGACTTTCCAGTCGGCGAGTTTGTAGCGGACTTCGGTGAACACGCCGTCGTTTTTGATTTTTTGTCCTGCGTCGTTATAGGCTTTGATGTTGGACTTGCTGACCGCCGCCATCCAACGCCAATCGTCGTTGAATTTGACATCTGCGCCGATTTCGCCAAAGACGGCGTTTTTCTTCGCGCCGCGCACGTCTATGTCTTTCATGTAGCTGACGGTTGCGCCGACGTTGATGTTTTCGTTAATCGGCAGGCTGCTTTGAATGGCGGCGAAGTGTTTGCGGCGGCCGCCTATGCCCCATACGTTGTCGTTGAGGCTGCCGGTGCGGCGGCCTGCGTAAATTTTGGTGGGCAGGGTTTTGTTGTCAAAGAAGATTTCGCCGCCGGTTACTTCGGTATCCCAGACACGTCCGTAGGAGGAAAATGCGCCGAATTTACCGACGCGGGCTTTGATGCCTTCGGTAATCGAGCCTTCGGCATACAGTTTGTTCACGGGAACATCATGGTCGCCGTTGAATTTGCCGGTTTTCAAGTCGATGTTGGGTTCGATTTGGGTTACCAGTTTCCAGTCTTTATAAAGTTTGGCGCGCAACCAGAATTCGGCGTTGAAATTGGTATTGGAGGCGTCGGGCGTGGGATTGGTGCTGCTGTTGTTGGCATTGATGTCTTTGGTGTCGGCGCGGACGCGGAATGTTCCGTTTACGGTCAGCAAATCGTTGAAAATGCTGATTTTATCTTCGTCTTTGCGGATGACGCTGCCCGAATTGACGTAATCGCTCGTCGTTGCCAATGCGGCGGCATCGCGCTCTACGCTAGCGGTTTCTGCAAATGCGGTGGGTAATGCCGCCAAGGCAGTGCATACAACGGCAAAGTTTTTTTGGATGTTCATGCCAATCTCCGATTGAAGGGTAAAAGGTATTTTTAACAAAAATTCCTAATCAATATTTGTTAGAAATTTACTAATTTTTGTAATCGAACGGCTGTAATCCTATGAAAGACGGCACAAACCGTCAAGAAGATTTAGAGTATTATGCTTATTTCCAAACTGATTTTGACGCATATCAATAGAGAAAGGTCGTCTGAAAACTTCCGGCAGCATCCGTTTCGTTTTCAGACGACCTTTAGGGTTTGATTCAAGCTTTCGGCACGAACATCGCGTCCAAGATGTCGCCCAATGCCGTGCGGCGGGTTTTGCGGGTCTCCACCGCCATCCGCCATTGTTCTTCATTTCCCCAAAAAACGAAGCGTTCCCGCGCGCGGGTGATGGCGGTGTAGAGCAGCGCGTTGTTCAAGCCTGACAGCGTGTCATCCCCGCCCTGCTCTATTTTTCTTGATGGCGGTAGCAGCCACACTTCCCGGTATTCCGAACCTTGGCTTTTATGCACGGTCATGGCGAACGCGGACTCAAACTGTGGCAGGCGGCTGATGGCAATTTTTTTGAAGCCGTCCGCATTCGGGAAATACGCCGCCAAACCATTTGCCGATTCCGCGTCGGGCATAATCAGCCCGATGTCGCCGTTGAACACTTCCAGCGTATAGTCGTTGCGCGCAATCATGATGATTTGTCCCGCAAACCACGGCGTATCCGCGCCCGCCCGATGTTTGCGTTGCAGATAACGGCAATACTCTTCGTTGAACGCCTCCGCGTCCTGCCGCCATGCCGCCAAAACGACCACATCCGCCGCGTGTCCGAACGCCAGCGCCACATCGTTTTTATCGACTGCCTGCCAGTATTTTTCGTGTTTACGGTAAAGCAGCTCCGCCTGCTGTTTCAGACGACCTTCGCGGATTTCCAACTCATCGGGGAACAAGGCAAACTGCGCCCAACCTTCCCCGCTCTTGCCCGACACGACCGCCCTAGCCAAGCAACCGATGCCGCTGTCTGCGCCGAAACGGTGGCTGACCGTCAGTTGCGCGACGTTTTGCGACAAAGCCGGCGGATTTTCCTCCACGGGGAAACCATGTTCCGGCAGATAAATGCTCAACTGCTCCGCCGTCTCCTTATCCAAAACCGTCCTTCTCGACAACGCCGCCAATACCGCGCCGACACCGACCGAAGGCAGTTGGAACTCATCGCCCAAAAAAATCACGCGGCAGCCCGACGGAATCGCACGCAGCAAGTGCAAGAGCAAGGAAACATCCAACATCGAAGCCTCATCCACCACCAACACATCCAAAGGCAGCGGACGGTTGCCGTCAAACGCAGGCAGCATTTGCGGCGGGCGCAGTTTCAAAAGGCGGTGGACCGTCTGCCCTTCCAGCGCGGACAGATGATTGCGCACCGCATCCGGCATCTCGAAACCGTCCACCGCCCGATGCAGCGCGCGCGCCATATGCGCCGCCGCCTTGCCCGTCGGCGCGGCAAGCGCGATACGCGGCAGGCGCGTGGCAGAGTTGGTGCAAATCAGTCCCAACAGTTTCGCCACCGTCGTCGTCTTGCCCGTACCCGGCCCACCCGTAATCAGCATAAACGCCTGAAGCAAAGCAAGCCCCGCCGCATCCCGCTGCCCTTCGCTGCCTTTATCGGCAAACCAACCGGACAAGTTTTGCGATGCGCTCATCCAATCCACAGACTCGACTTCCTCTTCCGCCAAACGCTGAATTTCAGCCGCCAAATCATGCTCGAGCTGCCACATCCGCCCCAAAAACAACTTTTTGCCCTGCAACACCAACGGCGACGCACCCTGCCCGACCGTCGGCGCCAATCCCGCCAACTCCTCCGCCTCGCCCTCATCCAGCCAAACAAACGAATGCCCGTTCTGCAAAGCCGCAAACAGCCGCAGCACATACGGCGTCAGCACCGCAGCATCCTCCGGTACGCAACGCTCCAGCAAACGCCCCGCTGCTTGAGCGGCGGCAAGGTTCAAATCATCGGCAGTATTCTCAGCCATCATCGTTTCCCGTATTGAAAAAAGGTCGTCTGAAAACGGAAATCCAAGTTTCAGACGACCTGTATTATATCGGACAAAACAAAAATTTCCGCGACGGCAGTCTGTCGGGACGGTTTACTTCCGGCGCAATCCCAAAGTCGTCTGAAAGCCTGGCAACAGCCCCGCCGCATTTGCGGATATAATCGCCCTTCCCTGTTTTCAGACGACCCCTGCCATGCTCAGCTACCGCCACGCCTTCCATGCCGGCAACCACGCCGATATGCTCAAACATTTCACCCTCTTCCTTACGCTGGAATATTTCAACCTCAAAGACAAACCGTATTGGTATATCGACACCCACAGCGGCGCGGGTTTGTATGATTTGCGCGGCGAGCAGGCGCAGAAGGTCGGCGAATACCGGCAGGGGATTGCACGGCTGCTTCAAGCAGATGCGCTGCCCTCGGATTTGTCCGACTTTACCGGTCGTCTGAAAGAAATCCTGCCCGATGAAAACCTCTACTGCGGCTCGCCCTGGCTTGCCCGCTTTCTCACCCGAGAATGCGACAAACTTCGCCTGTTCGAGCTTCATCCTGCCGATTTTGCGCATTTGCAAAACAACATGAAAGAAGCCCGTCTGGGCAAACGCGGGCAAATCACGCAGGCTGACGGCTATCGCGGACTGATTTCGCTGCTTCCCCCGCCGCCGCGCCGCGCCGTGGTACTGATCGACCCGCCCTATGAAGAAAAACAGGATTACCGCCGCGTTGTCCAAACCCTGCAAGACGCGCTCAAACGTTTCGAGTCGGGCTGTTATCTGGTTTGGTATCCCTGCTTGAGCCGCGAAGAGAGCCGCAAGCTGCCGGAACAGTTGAAAAAACTCATGCCCGAAAATTACCTTCAAGCCGAGCTTTATGTCCACAAACCGCGCGAAGACGGGTTCGGTATGCACGGCAGCGGGATGTTCGTCCTCAATCCGCCCTATCTGCTGGCAAAAAAATTGGCGGATACGCTGCCCAAGCTGACGGAAATTCTGGCTCAAGATGATGCGGCGCGTTTCGTTTTAGACTATCAAATCAAATAAACCGGCAAAGGTCGTCTGAAACCGGTTTCAGACGACCTTCCCCTATCGTTTTCCGCTAAAATACCCGTCTCTTTTTTCTTCATAACCATCTTCAATGTCCCAGCGCAAAATCATCCATATCGACATGGACGCGTTCTACGCATCGGTAGAACTGCGCGAGCAGCCGCATTTGAAAGGACTGCCCGTGGTCGTTGCGTGGGAGGGCGCGCGTTCGGTGATTTGCGCCGCATCGTATGAGGCGCGGCAGTTCGGGCTGCATTCCGCGATGTCGGTGGCGACGGCGAAAAGGCTGTGTCCGCAAGCGGTGTATGTGCCGCCGCATTTCGATTTGTACCGTCAGGTTTCCGCGCAGATTCATGCCGTATTCAGACGCTATACTGACTTGATCGAACCCTTGTCGCTGGACGAAGCCTATCTTGATGTGACCCATAATTTCAAAAACATCCCCTACGCCAGCGAAGTTGCCAAAGAAATTCGCGCCTCTATTTTTGCAGAAACCGGCCTGACTGCTTCCGCAGGCATCGCACCGAATAAATTTCTGGCAAAAATCGCGTCGGATTGGCGCAAGCCGAACGGACAGTTCGTCCTGCCGCCACACAAAGTCATGGCGTTTTTGGAAACCCTGCCTTTGGGCAAAATCCCCGGCGTGGGCAAAGTTACGTTGAAAAAAATGCAGTCGCTGGGTATGCAGACGGCAGGCGATTTGCGCCGTTTCGAGCGCGGCGAACTGTTAAACCATTTCGGACGCTACGGCTACCGCCTCTATGATTTGGCGCGCGGTACGGACGAACGCCCCGTCAAAGCCGAACGCGAACGCCTCCAAATCTCCACCGAAATCACCCTGCCCGAAGACCTGTCGCTCGAACAGGCAGGCGGACACCTGCCCCACCTTGCCGAAGACCTATGGCGGCAAATCGAGCGAAAAAACGTCGAAGCCAAAGGCGTAACCCTCAAGCTGAAAACCCACGATTTCCGCATCATCACCCGCTCCCTGACCTACTCTTCCGTCCTGCCCGATATCGACGCCCTGCTTTGCGCCGCGCAAACCCTGATGCAGCGCGTACCGCCCCAGCGCGAAGACGCCTTCCGCCTCATCGGCATAGGCGTGAACCACCTCGTGCCGAAAGACCAGCAGCAATCGCTTTGGTTATAAAGAAATAGAAAAGCATTCTTTCCCCATCACGCGAGACCGCCCGACAATAATGTTCCGAACAAACTTTCAGACGACCCCTTTTTGCCGCAAGAGAGGTCGTCTGAAAACAAAAATCAAGGAACAAGCCAACCATGTCCCTCTTCCGCCCCCAGCTTTGGCGCATCCCGACAACAGGCGAAGCCGAACGGTGCCGGCTGCCCGAGTTGACCGCCACGCTCGAAACTCGCCTCAAACACATCGCCCGCCACTATCCGCAAGCCGTTTTCGCCTCCAGCCTTGCCGTCGAAGACATGATCGTTACCGACGCCATCTGCCGCCTGAAACTTCCCCTGCGCATCATCACCCTCGACACCGGCAAGCTCAATCCCGAAACCGCCGCCCTGATTACCGCCGTCAACGTCCGCTACCAAACCGAGCTGGAAGTTTTCCACCCCGATCCCGAAAGCGCGCGACAGTTTGAGCAGGAATTCGGCGCAACCGCCATGTACGACAGCGTCGAGCTGCGCCGCCGTTGCTGCCACATCCGCAAAATCGAGCCGCTCAACCGCGCCCTGAAAAACGCCCCCGCCTGGCTGACCGGACAACGCCGCAGCCAATCGGCAACCCGCAGCGGATTGGATTTCGAAGAAACCGACCACAGCCGCAACATCGCCAAGTTCAACCCCATTTTCGACTGGGACGAAAACGACGTCTGGGCATACGCGCAAGCCTACGACGTCCCGCTCAACGCCTTGTATTTTCAAGGCTACCCGAGCATAGGCTGCGAACCCTGCACCCGCCCCGTCAAAGCAGACGAAGACATCCGCGCCGGACGCTGGTGGTGGGAAAGCAAAGACAGCAAAGAATGCGGGCTGCACAAATAACCCTTGTCAGGCAAGGCAAAAGGTCGTCTGAAAAACCGAATTCAGGTTTTCAGACGACCTTTTTCACGAGTCGGCTTTCCTTAAATTTTTAAGGTGTGAAAAATAGGCATTTTCTATTTCAAATTATTATCAATTTTCAAAACGACAACATCGTTTTGAAAAAATGAATTCGCCTTAACTTCATAGCATTAACAGAATTAACCCAAGAAGGCTTGACCTAATGATTTAATATGGCTATGGTTAAATAAAAAAATAACAATAATCTACATACGCACCGCAATGCTTTTTCCCCTCCTCCTTACAGAAAGGATATTGCAATGCCCTGCTTGAACCTCACGTTGCCTCGTCTGACTGTTTTCCTGCTGTCCACCTTCACAGCATTCTCCGCCGCCGCACACGGCAGCCACACCCATTGGGGTTACACCGGACACGACTCTCCTGAAAGCTGGGGCGAGCTTTCTGAAGAGTTCCGTTTGTGCTCCACAGGCAAAAACCAATCCCCCGTCAACATCACCGAAACCGTCTCAGGCAGACTGCCCGCCATCAAAGTCAATTACAAACCGAGCGCGGTTAACGTGGAAAACAACGGCCACACCATTCAAGTCAACTACCCCGAAGGCGGCAATACCCTTAGCGTAAACGGTCGCACCTACACCCTGAAACAATTCCATTTCCACGTGCCCAGTGAAAACCAAATCAAAGGCCGCACCTTCCCGATGGAAGCCCACTTCGTCCACTTGGACGAAAACCGCCAGCCTTTGGTATTGGCAGTATTGTACGAACCTGGCAAAACCAACGACCGCCTCGCACCTATATGGAACGTGATGCCGATGAAGGAAGGAAAGGTAAACCTCGACAAAGCTTTCGACGCCGGCACCCTGCTGCCGAAACGGTTGAAATACTACCGCTTCGCCGGTTCGCTGACCACACCGCCGTGCAGCGAAGGCGTATCGTGGCTAGTGCTGAAAACCTACGACCACATCGATCAGGCGCAGGCAGAAAAATTCACCCGCGCCATCGGTTCGCACAACAGCCGCCCCGTCCAGCCGCTTAATGCGCGCGTTGTCATCGAATAAACAGTAAAGCCGTAAACGAAAAGGTCGTCTGAAAAAACCAAATTTAGGTTTTTCAGACGACTTTTTTCGCTCTTCATCACAATGTTTCCGGAACAAAGTCATCGGCTTGGGTTTCAACTCAAACCGATTTCGCCAGCAGCTCCGCTTAAAAATAACCCGCCTTTTTGCGCTCTTCCATCGCCGCTTCGGACACGCGGTCGTCCATGCGCGTGGCGCTGCGTTCGGAAATGGTGGCTGCTGCGGTTTCGGCGATGATGTCTTCGGGCGTGGCGGCGGTGCTGGCTACGGGGCAGGTGCAGGAAATGTCGCCGACGGTGCGGAAGCGCACGTCGCGGATTTGGGAAACTTCGCCTTCGCGTTTCGGCGTCAGCGGGGTAACGGGGACGAGCAGCCCGCCGCGTTCGACGACTTCGCGTTTGTGGCTGTAATAAATCGGCGGAAGCGCGAGGTTTTCGCGGGCGATGTATTGCCAGATGTCGAGTTCCGTCCAGTTTGAAATGGGGAACACGCGCATGTTTTCGCCGCTAAAGAGCCGCGTATTGTAGAGCGACCAGAGTTCGGGACGCTGGCTTTTCGGGTCCCATTGTCCGAATTCGTCGCGGAACGAAAATATCCGCTCCTTCGCCCGCGCTTTTTCCTCATCGCGCCGCGCGCCTCCCATCAGCGCGTCAAAGCCTTGTTCTTCAATGGTTTCCACCAGCGTAACCGCCTGCGCGGCGTTGCGCGAATCGGTTTCGCGGCGTAGGACGACCGTGCCTTTTTTGATGGAATCTTCGACGCTGCCGACCACCAGTTGCACGCCTGTGCGCGCTACGGTTTCATCGCGGAACTGAATCACTTCGGGGTAATTGTGTCCCGTATCGACGTGCAGCAGCTTGAACGGCAGCTTGAGCGGGCGGCCTTCGAGTTTGAACGCCTTGACCGCCAGCGCCAGCAAAACGACGGAATCCTTGCCGCCGGAAAACAGCAGCGCGGGATTTTTCGCTTCGGCGACGACTTCGCGGATGATGTAAACGGATTCGGCTTCGAGCCAATCTAAGTGGTGGTTTTGAATAGACATATTGTTCTCTTTAGCAAAACTCGGATAGGCGGTACTCTAAAGAGGTCGTCTGAAAAACGGAAAGAATGGTTTGTTTGAAGCAAAGATGATTTCGTTATATTGGCGGGGTCGTCTGAAAAGGGATTGCCGTTTTCAGACGACCCTTTGTTGTCGCGGCAATGGGAACGGCACATATAACCAAACTCGATAAGATAAGCAAAAACCATTCTTTCCGCCAAAGCCTGCGGGATTTTAAGATGGGCGGCACGATAACTTAATCAGAGAACACGCCATGAACCATTATCCCCTGTTTACCGATTTAAACGGCCGTCCTGTCCTGCTGGCGGGTGCGGGCAAAGTGGCGGAGCGCAAAGCCGAAAGCCTGTTGCAGGCAGGGGCTGCGGTCAGGGTTGTCGCCCGCGAACTCAATCCCGTTTTCCAAAAATGGGCGGATGAAGGCAAAATCGAATGGCTGGGCAGCGAATTTCACGAGGACGATTTGGACGACGTGTTTTTTGCCGTTGCCGCCACCGACGATTACGCCTTCAACCGCCGCATTTTCCAAGCGGCGGAGCAACAGGCGAAGCTCTGCAACACCGTCGATACCGCGGATTTGTGTTCCTTCACCGTCCCCGCCGTCATCGACCGCAGCCCGCTCAAAATCGCCGTTTCCAGCGGCGCGACCGCCCCTGTTTTGGCGCGCAAGTGGCGGCAAATCATCGAAACGCTCATTCCGCTGCACACCGGTCAAATGGCGGCACTCGCAGGCAAATGGCGCAACGCGGTCAAAGCCAAAATCAAAGGCACGGCAAACCGCCGCCGTTTTTGGGAAAACCTGTTCGACAGCCGTTTTAACGCGCTCGCCGCCCAAGGCAATCTCGACGCCGCCGAAGCAGAACTTGCCGCGCAGCTTGACGGTTTCGGCGCGGCAAAAGGCGAAGTCGTCCTGGTCGGCGCAGGTCCCGGCGACGCAGGGCTGCTTACCTTGCACGCTTTGCAGGCGATACAGGCGGCGGATATCGTGTTCCACGACGCTTTGGTTTCAGACGACGTCTTAAGCATGGTGCGCAAAGACGCGGACAAAATCAGCGTCGGCAAACGCGCAGGCTCGCACCACGTCCAACAAGAAGAAACCAACCGTCTCCTTGTCGAATACGCCCGCCAAGGTCTGCGCGTCGTCCGGCTCAAAGGCGGCGACCCCTTCGTTTTCGGGCGCGGCGGCGAAGAAGCCCAAGTTTTGCGGCAAGCAAACATCCCGTACCGCATCATCCCCGGCATCACCGCCGCACTGGGCGCGACCGCCTACGCAGGCATTCCCCTGACACACCGCGACTGCGCCCAAAGCGCGCTCTTCGTGACCGGACACAGCAAACACGACGGCCACCAGCCCGACTGGCGCACGCTCGCCCTCGACAACCAAACCCTGGTCGTCTATATGGGCACGCTCAAAGCCACCGAAACCGCCGAAAAACTGATGGCGCACGGACGCAGCGGCGACACACCCGTCGCCATCGTCTCCAACGGCACGCTTCCGCACCAAAGCGTCGTGACGGGTCGTCTGAAAAACCTGTCCGAGCTGGCAGAAAACGCCCCGCGTCCCGCGTTGATTGTTATCGGCGAAGTCGTTTCCCTGCGCGACGAATTGAAATGGTTTCAAGAAAACCCCGCGCAAAGCCGCCTTCACACGATGCACGAACAAGCCGCCTGAAGCGTTGTTCCAAATTATTTAAATAAACAAAAGGTCGTCTGAAAACCGAAATCCAGTTTCAGACGACCTTATTCAAATCCCGATTACTTGCCTGAAGCCTTTTGCAACAAAGCGTACAACTCGTCTTTCAGTTTCAATTTGGCTTTTTTCAGCTCTTCAATCTCATCAGCACCGCTGGTAACAGGATTATTAACCAAACCTGTAATCTTATCGTCCAACTCATTATGCTCGTCAAACAGACGGGCGAAGTGGGCGTCTTCTTGTTTTAATTTGGAAATTAAATCGCGATATTCTGGAAACATTTTGTTTTCCTCTTTCGTTAATATGAATAAAACGGCGCAATGCCAAGAAAAGTATGTAACTGCTAGTAGTTTCATTATAACAAAGCTGCCATTTTTATCCAGCCCCTTGCCAATCAAACCCTGCATTGCATCAAATTTATCCGGCAGCCCGAAGCTGGAAAATCTGATTTGATCAGAACAAAACAAATCCGATTTCAATCGTCTGAAAGACAGAGATTTGATGGATTAAAAATTTCCTATTCCACAGATAATTTTTCAGAGATAACCATCAAAAAGTAAATGGTTACAGACGGTTTAAATAAGGAAAACACCGTCTGGTTTCGACATATAAGTTAACTGAAGATGGCTGGGCCTGCACCTCTACATCTGCTCCCTCGGCTACGGGTTTCAACACGCAGTCGCCTGAAGGCGGCTGTTCCGCCGCGCCATGAAGATATAGTCGTTGTAAACCTGTTTCAACACGCAGCCGCCCGAAGGCGGCTGGATTCGCCACCGCCACCGTCGCCGTCGTCTTGCCGTTTTAACACGCAGCCGCCCGAAGGCGGCTGG
>NZ_CEXQBZ010000125.1:0-30277 GCF_982712965.1 Neisseria flava
AAAAACCAGACCAACTGTGATATACTTATTAGTTCGTTCAATCACCGCCAAAGCAGCGAAGAACCGAACTATACCCCCCTCCTCAAAAACCGTCAACTCCCAAACCGCAAAAAATTCTGCAAAAACCGACAACAATCTGAAATTCAACAGCTTTTATTTCGAAACTTTCAAAACCATTCTCAAACCAAACTCAACAACCTACCTCAACAACACCAAAGGTCGTCTGAAATCTTTTTCAGACGACCTTGTATTTTCTTACTACCTAATTCAATCAACCGACTTCGTTATTTTAGTCGGCAAACTGTTTTTTCATACGTTCGCGGCGTTCTTGTGCTTCTACGGAAAGTGTAGCAGTCGGGCGGGCAAGGAGGCGTTTGAGACCAATGGGCTCGCCGGTATCTGCGCAGAAGCCGTACTCGCCTTCGTCGATGCTGCGGATGGTTGCTTGTACTTTACCCAGAAGTTTGCGCTCGCGGTCGCGGGTGCGCAATTCCAGCGCGTACTCTTCTTCTTGAGTGGCGCGGTCGGCAGGATCGGGAGCGGATTCGTGTTCTTGCAGGTGGCCGGTGGTGGCAGATGCGTTTTCAATCAGTTCGTCTTGCATTTTTACCAGCAGTTCGCGGAAGAATGCCAACTGATCGCTATTCATGTAGTCTTCTTCCGGACCGTCCCAATTCAAAATGTCTTGTTCTGTCAGCTTTGCCATAATTTTTCTTTCAATCTATTGCGGGAAACGAAATGCTACTCAAGTGTTTTATTTTATTGATTTCTTAGAACTTCTTTTCTCAAGTCCGTTTAGAAATGGCGGCATAATACCATGTTTTCACAGCCGTGGTTTTGATTTTCACTTTTTTGCGTTTTGCTTACGTCATGCTGCAAATTCTTAATGAACTCGCTGTCTATTGCAGTAGCCACAAGTTGATTTGACGGGTAATTTGAGGCGATAGGCTGCTTAACCAGATCCACAGTAATAATGCCAATATACTACCTGAAAAATCGTAGCGTCCGTACTTTAAAAACTGCACGGGAGAAAGTATGGGGCGATATATCCGTTCCAACGCGACGGAAAGTTGGGAATAGGGATCTTTAATACTGAGCACTATGCGGATAAACAACCCTATCAATAACACATAAGCTGCTGATTTAATTGTATTCAATACTGCCAGTATAAAATTGGCGATGATGATTTTTGCGCTGAATGCGGTAGGCTGCGCCACTAAAGTGATGAAGGTGAATACGATGTAATATAACAACAATCCTGACAACAGGCAGGCGGGGTCGTATTTTTTAATCGGCAGAATTTTATGCAGCGGGTTGACCAGCCAATCGGTTGATCGCTTGCTGAACGCTAAGAGTGCATGATTTTCACTCAATCCCGCCGACTGCAGGAAGAGACGTGCCAAACACAGGATAACGATGCCGTCGGCAAGCAATATCAATAAATCTCCACGCATTTTCAGACGACCTTATATTGTTGTGCCATTTCCTGCGAACGCTTGACGCAAGCGTCAACGCCTTGGGCAATGGCTTCGGCGACGCGGCATGATTTGAACGTTTCGATAGCTTCGTGGGTGGTTCCGCCTTTGGAAGTAACGTTTTGCTGTAATTGCGCGAAGTCTTCTCCGCTTTGTTCTGCCAAGGCAACCGCGCCTTTGAATGTCGCGAGACTGAGGGCGCGCGCATCTTCTTTGCTGAACCCTTGCGCCTGAGCGGCGGCTTGCAGCGCGCTCAGCAGATAAAAGACGTAGGCGGGACCGCTGCCGCTGATGCCTGTAATGTTGTGCAACTTGTCTTCTTCTTCCAACCAAACGGTCAAACCGATGGAACGCATAATGCGGTCGGCGGCGGCGCGATCGGCTTCGGAGACTTCCGCTGCGGCAAACATGCCAGATACGCCCAAACCGATTTTTCCCGGCGTGTTGGGCATGGTGCGGACGATGCGGCGCGTTCCACCAAGGTAGCGACTGAGGGTATCAATAGACAAACCGGCAGCAACGGAGAGCACCAATGCGCCGTTGGCACGAACGTTGCGGCACGCGGCTTCCATATCCTGTGGTTTGACGGCAAGGATTAATACGTCGTCTGAATTCAGTTCGGGCAGGGATTCGGAAACTTCAACATTCAATTCTTTTGCCAAACGCTCGCGTTTTTCCGCGCCGCGGTTGGCGATGTGGATGCAGTATCCGCCCTGCTTGACCAATCCGCCCGCAATGGCGGCTGCCATATTGCCGCCGCCTAAAAAGTAGATGTTCATAAATTTCCTTAATTTTTTAAATGAGATACATTTTCTTAGGTCGTCTGAAATGTCGTTTCTACCCAACCGGAAAAATTTCAGACGACCTTTTTACCAACGGACGCTTTCGGGCAGCGATGTTCGATATAAGCCCTGTTTTTCCAAACAATCGAAGCCTTCTTGTTTGAAAGTTTCCGCCAAAGGGCGTTTATCGCGGGTGTGCCAAGCTAGTCCGCAAGCTTCAAACTTTTTGATTTTCCTACTGAAATAATCATTAGCTGCTGTACGATAAGCATTGTCGTCAACAGAATAACTCCCGTCCGCCAAACGTGTTCCGCGGAAATCCTCGATAGAAGGCGGCGGCTCGCCTTTAATTTCCCAAAAATCTATTGCTGCCGGCTTTTTGGGCTTACACCAGCCTGATAAGGATTCACATTGATACCAGCCCATCAACCGGCAGCCCGTTAACGTCAAACCCAGCAAAACGACCGAGACGATATGTTTCATTGGCTGCTTTATCCTTTTTGTTTTTGCTCCCGCCTGCCGAAAATCGCGCTGCCGATGCGCACATGCGTTGCGCCGCACGCGACTGCCACAGACATGTCTCCGGACATCCCCATTGACAATACATCCGCGTGGACACCCGCCGCGTTCAGGTCGGCGAGCAGTTGCTGCATGGTTTGGAACTGAACACGCAATTCTTCATCATCGCTGTCAGCTTTGGCGACACACATCAACCCGCGCACAACCACATTCGGCAACTTCGCTACTTCTACCCCCAGCACGACCGCTTCATCGGGCGCAACGCCGTGTTTCGCCTCCTCGCCCGCGATATTGACTTCGATGCACACCTGCAAAGGCGGCATTTCGGGCGGACGCTGTTCGCTCAGGCGGCGGGCGGTTTTCAGACGACCTATCGTATGCACCCAATGCGCGCGTTCGGCGACAAATTTGGTTTTGTTCGACTGCACATCGCCGATGACGTGCCAAACGATGTCGGGCAAATCCGCGAGCGTTTCCGTTTTCTCGTACCACTCCTGAATATAGTTTTCACCAAAATCACGCTGTCCTGCAGCATATACCTCGCGGATGTCGTCTGAAGGGAAGGTTTTGCTGACGGCAATCAAACCCACTTCGCCCGCCTGCCTGCCTGCCTTTTGCTCGGCTTCGGCAATGCGGCGGCACACCTCCGCATAATTTTGTTGCAATACCGACATGATTTCTTCCTTTATTACATCAATTACAGCGATTTTGAAAATTTTACTTGGTCTGAACGATTTATGTATTTAAAATAATACAATTTATCGGAACCTGAACAGGGAAATGCCCAGCATTCCGCGTCCGCATTTTAAATCGGGTTCCGCTTCATTATTCTAAACTAAAACAAGGCCACATTATGCAGATTACCGACTTACTCGCTTTCGGCGTCAAAAACAAAGCTTCCGACCTTCACTTAAGCGCCGGAATGTCCCCCATGATCCGTGTTCACGGCGACATCCGCCGCATCAACCTGCCCGAAATGTCCGCCGAAGAAGTCGGCAACATGGTCACTTCGGTCATGAACGACCATCAGCGCAAACTGTTCCAACAAGATTTGGAAGTGGACTTCTCCTTCGAGCTGCCCAACGTCGCCCGTTTCCGTGTCAACGCCTTTACCTCCAACCGCGGTCCTGCCGCCGTCTTCCGTACCATTCCGAGCGCCGTATTGACGCTGGAAGACCTGCGCGCCCCGCGTATTTTCCAAAAAATCGCCGACAACCCGCGCGGCTTGGTATTGGTAACCGGTCCGACCGGTTCCGGTAAATCCACCACGCTGGCGGCAATGATCAACTACATCAACGAAACCCAACCCGCACACATCCTCACCATCGAAGACCCGATCGAGTTCGTCCATCAAAGTAAAAAAGCCCTCGTCAACCAGCGCGAGCTGCACCAACACACCCACAGCTTCGCCAACGCCCTGCGTTCCGCATTGCGTGAAGACCCCGACGTAATCCTCGTGGGCGAGATGCGTGACCCAGAAACCATCGGTCTTGCGCTGACTGCCGCCGAAACCGGCCACTTGGTATTCGGCACGCTGCACACCACCGGCGCAGCCAAAACCGTGGACCGTATCGTCGACGTATTCCCTGCCGGCGAAAAAGAAATGGTGCGTTCGATGCTGTCCGAGTCCCTGCGCGCGGTTATTTCGCAAACCCTGCTGAAAACCCGCGACGGCAACGGCCGTGTCGCCGCACACGAAATCCTCATTTCTACCCCCGCAGTGCGCAACCTGATCCGCGAAAACAAAATCGCCCAAATCAACTCCGCGCTGCAAACCGGTCAAGCACACGGCATGCAAACCCTCGACCAAGCGCTGCAAACCCTCGTCCGCCAAGGCACCATCAGCCCCGACGTAGCCCGCAGCAAAGCGCAAAACAGCGAAAGCATGACCATCGTCTGATCAGCACATTCCATTATCGGGAACAAACAAGGTCGTCTGAAAACGCAGTTTATACAATGAGGAAGCCCGTTTCCCGTTTTCAGACGACCTCCGTAAGGCAGGCACAACACCCAATAACAAACAAACCGCCCGCCGGTCTCAATATTCACTTACTGATAAAGAGTACACAAAATGAGCGAAACAACTCCTTTACACGACTTACTCAGCGAAATGGTGCAAGCCTACTCGCAAAAAAACCAACCGCCGCATATCCCCACCCCCGCCGAAATCGGCACACACCTCCATCCCCTGCTCGACCGCATGTGCGTCGAAGCAGAAAAACGCGGCGCATCCGACATCTTCATCAGCGCAGGCTTCCCGCCTGCCGTCAAAGTCAGCGGCACCCTGACCCCCGTCCCGCACAAAGCCCTGACCGGCGAAGACACAGCCGCCATCGTCGAATCCACCATGAACCCCGAGCAGCTTGAGACCTTCAACCGCGAATGGGAACTCAACTACTCCGTCCAATCCCGCAGCAACACCCGTTACCGTGTCAACGCCTACCACGAACAAGGCCGCGTCGGCATGGTCTTGCGCCGCATCAACCAAGAAATCCCCGAAATGGAGAGCCTCGGCCTGCCCGCCAAACTCAAAGACCTCTCCCTTTCCCCGCGCGGCCTGTTAATCCTTGCCGGCCCGACCGGTTCCGGTAAATCGACCACCATGGCATCCATGCTCGACTACCGCAACCACAAAATGCCCGGCCACATCGTCACCATCGAAGACCCTATCGAATTCATCTACAAACCCCGCCGCAGCATCTTCACCCAGCGCGAAGTCGGCATCGACACCAACGACTGGAAAATCGCCGTCCAAAGCGCGATGCGTCAAGCGCCCGACGTCGTCTGTATCGGCGAGGTTCGCAGCGAAGCCAGTATGGAATACGCCCTCCAGCTTGCCCAAACCGGCCACTTGTGCGTCTTCACCATCCACGCCAACACCGCCGCCCAAACCATCGAGCGTATCATCAACTTCTACCAAGAAGACCGCCGCAAACAAGTCCTCATGGATTTGGCGCTCAACCTGACCGGCATCATCGGCCAGCGCCTCGCCATCAAGAAAAACCGCAGCCAGCGTACCGCCGTCGTCGATTTGCTGCTCAACACACCCGCCATGCAGGATTTGATTTTCAAAGGCGAGCTCATGGAAATCCGCGAACTCATGACGCGCTCCGGCACAGACGGCATGCAGACCTTCGACCAACACCTGTTCGAACTCTACATCAAAGGTCAAATCGAATACGACGAAGCCCTGCGCCAAGCCGTTTCCACCAACGACCTGCGCCTGCGCATCCAAATGCACGAAGAAGGCAACGACCCCGACCGCCTCTACGACCGCATCAGCGATTTGAACCTGATTTCGTAAACACCCGATTTCAGGCAAAACAAAGGTCGTCTGAAAACCCCGATTCAGGTTTTTCAGACGACCTTCTTTCATATTTCCTTGAGACCTTTGATCATTTCGTACTGCAAACCGAATGCTGTCGTTTCCCCCTCTTTTAGTGATAGGTTTGATTGCTTTTACGCTCGCTGAGTTTGCGTTTCTCCGCATCTATAGTGGATTAAATTTAAATCAGGACAAGGCGACGAAGCCGCAGACAGTACAAATAGTACGGCAAGGCGAGGCAACGCCGTACTGGTTTAAAGTTAATCCACTATAAAAGACGGATCGGATTGGGCGTAAGGCGGCGTAAGCCTCAGGTCGTCTGAAAACTATGTTAGTATGCGGCAGATTTGAATTTCAGGAGGGATGATGAACCGATTGTGCGCATTGCTGACCAGCCTGTGGCTGGGTATGCAGGTAATGGCGGGCTATATTGCCGCCCCGATTTTATTTGAACGGCTGGGCAAACAGGAAGCAGGCAATATCGCAGGCATGCTGTTTTCAATCAACAATTATTTTGGCCTGCTGGCTTGGACAGTGGCTTGGCTGGTAGTGCGAAGTAACCGAAACCGTTCATTTTCCGACAACTGCAAAGCAGCGCCGAAATTCATTATCCTCCTTCTGCTGCTGACCGCGTCCAACCAATTCCTGATAAGCCCTGTTATCGCAGCACACAAGACAGGTACGGCAAATTGGCTGCTTTCATTATTGGGCGGCTCTTTCGGTATGTGGCACGGCATTTCCAGCATCATTTATCTGGTATGCAGCGTCTTGGGCTTAGGTTTGCTGTGGCGTTATTTGAAATTTGAGAACAATTAGCCGTCTACTGGTCGCATTGCCTTGTTCTTTAATGATTCGGACTTCTTTATCAGATTTTTCATTTCTTTGGCGGCGAGTTCCTCCATGTTTTTATCCTTCGCATCAAGAAATCAAAGGAAACCATTCAAGTCCGACAAAACAAAGGTCGTCTGAAAAACCTTGTTTCGGGTTTTCAGACGACCTTTCGTTTATCTGCTGATTGATATCACGCGACCTGCGGGATGGCTTCGATGTCATGCAAGCTGCGGTAGCAGGGGTCGAGCTGGTTGGCGATGAGGGTGAGCTGCCGGTGGAGGATGTGGCTTTGACGTTCGTCGCCTGCCTCTGTTTGTAAGGCTTCCAAGTCGGTTCGGATTTGGGAGAGGGTCGTCTGAAAATCTTGTTCGCTTGTTTGCGGGAGGCGTTCGAGCAGGTCGGCGATGCGGTAGCCGCTTTGGTAGAACTTGCGGACGAAGTCGGGGCTGCACGCGCCGTCCATTTCGCTGCGGTATGCGCCGAGCGCGGAGATGTAGCCGGTCAGGGCGTAGCTGATTTTGAGGAGGGTGAAGCCGCTTTGCAGGTTGTTGCCGTATTTTTTGGGTTCGCTGCTCATGTCGGAGAGGGTGCTGCTAAGGGTGGCGGTGCGTTCGTGGGCTTGGCGGCGGACGGTGCGGTATTCGACGTCGTCGGCGATGCCGTATTGGAGCTGATCGAGGATTTTTCTGAGGTAGGCGCCGTTGCCGCCGACGGCTTGGGCGGCGGTTTTTTCGAGGGTGAGGTAACGCCAATCCGGCCAGAGGTAGGTGACGGCCGCCCATGCGAGGACGGAGCCGACGATGGTGTCGATGATGCGGACGGGCATGGCGGCATAGACGTCCAGCCCGGCGAGGGAGAAGCTGGTGAGGGCTTGGATGGTGATGAAGAAGGTGGAGAAGCTGTATTTGTAGCTTCGGGTCATGAAAAACAGGGTGGTGCTGGCGATGACGATCCAGAGCTTGGTTTCGACGGAGGGGGTGAAATAAGGCACGAGGGAGCCGACGATGACGCCGAGAATAGTGCCAGCGATGCGTTGGTACACGCGGCTTTTAGTGGCGGTGTAGTTGGGTTGGCAGACGAAGACTGCGGTCAGGAGTATCCAGTAGCCGAGGTTGAGATGGAGGATTTCGACGATGATGCAGGAGGCGGCAACGAGGATGGAGAGGCGCGTGGCGTGACGGAACACGCCCGACTCGAAGTTGAGCTGGCTGCGGACGGTCTGCCAAACGTTTTTCAGGCTGCTGTTTTCGAGGGCGGCGATGCGGGTATCGCTGCTGTTGTCGTTTTCGGCGGGCGAATCGCTGTGTTGGAGTTGGCGCAGTTGGTGATCGACGCTGCCGAGGTTGTCGAGCAGGCGGCGGATGTGGTGGATGTTGCGGCTTTCGGGATGGTCGTCGGTGTAGTGCGAAAGGGATTGGCGGCAGCCTTCCATCGCGCGTCCGAGGCGTTTACTGTATGTGTAGTCTTTGCCGTTCCTCAGGGCGGCGGCAACGTTGCGGCATGCCTGCCCCTGCATTTCGAGCAGGCGGCGGATGCGGAAGATGAGGTCGGTGTTTTTGAGGGTGTTGGTCAGCTCGGTGTAGTCGGCGTGGGCGGAGCTGACGCGTTCGTGTATGTCTTGGGCGGTAAAGTAGTAGCGCAGCATTTTGGCGGTGCGCGGGTGGCGGTGTTTGCCGCGCAGGCGGTAAAACAGAGCAGCGCGGCATTGGTTGAAGGCGGTAATAACGCCGGTGTTGCTCATGGCGAGGTCGATTTGGCGGTTGCCGAGCCAGGCGGCTTCGTCGGGATCGAAAAAGTCGGCTTTGGCGTCAAAATACCCGCCGAGCGCTTCGTAGGCGTTGGCGACGTTTTCTTGGACGGGGCGGTGCGGGAGGATGATTTGGAAAACGAGCGTGCAGGTGCTGTATAACACGGTCCCGAGCAGAATCATGACGGGATTGGTCAGCCAGAAGTTTTCGGGGGTGTAGGTGAGCGTGGTGTAGGTGGCGACGGCAAGTGCGCCGAACGCGAAAGTGCGGTATTTCAGCCCGACCGCGCCCAAAATGGTAAAGCCGAAGGTCATCAGGGTCATGGCGAGAATGAAAGGCAGACCTGTGCCGAGCGTGCTTTGGGCAACGAGCGATGAAATGGTAAACAGGGCGACGGTGATGATGATGTTTTTCAGACGACCTGTCAAGCGGTTGTCCAAATCGACGAGACCGCCCGCGATGATGCCGAGCACGAAAGGCATGGCGAGCTTGGGCGTGCCAAACCGCCAGACAAGGGTCGCGGCGATAAAGACGCTGGCAAAGACGGGCAGTGAGGTGATGATGAGGGGTTTGAGCGGCGGGAGTTTCATCGTATTGGGTGCAGCTTTAAATTGGAATGGTTTGATTATTATGGATGAAATGAAACGGTATTCTAACAGGATTTCAGGGCGGGACGGGTCTGCGGGGTCGTCTGAAAGCGCAAACTGTCGCCATTTTCAGACGACCCCTTTTCACGAAAATCCGAAGCCCTGCGTCGTCAAATATGCGATAATACCGCCACCTCAAACCGATTTCAGACGACCCATGTGCCTTAACGCCCGCCCCGCCCGTTTTGCCCATACCGCACGCCGCGGCGCGTTGGTCGTTGTTTCGTAAAACCCCGCCTTAGCGGGGTTTTTGCCGAATTGAAGAAAGGAAGCCGAATGCCCAACCCGCTTTACCGACAACACGTCATTTCCATTTCCGACCTGACGACCGAACAGCTCGAGCTGCTCCTGCAAACCGCCCTCAAACTCAAAGCCGAGCCGCGCGACGACCTGCTCGAAGGCAAACTCATCGGCTCATGCTTTTTCGAACCCTCCACCCGCACGCGCCTGTCGTTTGAAACCGCCGTACAACGCTTGGGCGGCAAAGTTATCGGCTTTGCCGACGGCGCGAACACCAGCGCGAAAAAAGGCGAAACCCTCGCCGACACCGCCCGCATCATCTCCAGCTACACCGACGCCATCATCCAACGCCATCCCAAAGACGGTGCCGCGCGCGTGTCCGCCGAGTTTTCCAAAGTCCCCGTCATCAACGCCGGCGACGGCACCAACCAACACCCCAGCCAAACCCTGCTGGACCTCGTGACCATCTACGAAACCCAAGGTCGTCTGAACAAGCTCAAAATCGCCATGGCGGGCGACCTCAAATACGGGCGCACCGTCCATTCCCTCTGCCAAGCCCTCAAACGCTGGGACTGCGAATTCGCCTTCGTCTCCCCGCCCAGCCTCGCCATGCCCGAATACATCACCGAAGAACTCGAAGCCGCAGGCTGCCGCTACCAAATCCTGCCTGACCTCGAAGCCGCCGTCGAATGGGCGGACATCCTGTATATGACCCGCGTCCAACGCGAACGCTTCGACGAACAAGAGTTCGCCAAAATCCAAGGCAAATTCAACCTCAACGCCGCCATGCTCGCCAACGCCCGCCCCAACCTGCGCGTGTTGCACCCCCTGCCGCGCGTTGACGAAATCCACCCCGACGTTGATGCCACGCCGCACGCCTACTATTTCGAGCAGGCGACCAACGGCGTTTACGCCCGCATGGCGATTTTATCGCTGGTGTTGAACGAAGAAGTATAAGGAGCAAATATGGAAACCCCAAAACTCAGCGTCGAAGCCATCGAAAAAGGCACCGTCATCGACCACATCCCCGCCGGCAAAGGCCTGATTATCCTGCGCCAATTCAAACTGCTGCACTACGGCAGCGCCGTAACCGTCGGCTTCAACCTGCCCAGCAAAACCCAAGGCAGCAAAGACATCATCAAAATCACCGGCGTATGGCTGGACGACAACGCTGCCAACCGCCTCGCTCTCTTCGCCCCCGAAGCCGTCGTCAACACCATCGACCACTTCAAAGTCATCAACAAACGCCGGCTCACCCTGCCAGACGAAATCGGCGAAGTGTTCCGCTGCCCGAACACCAACTGCGCCAGCCACGGCGAGCCGGTGAAAAGCCGCTTCTACGTCCGCAAACAAAGCGGACAGACCAAGCTCAAATGCCACTACTGCGAAAAAACCTTCAGCCGCGATTCCGTGACGGAGGCTTAGTTTTAGTTATAAAGCTGAACCGGCATAAATGCGAAAGGTCGTCTGAAAACTTGAAAATCAGGTTTTCAGACGACCTTTTTACATTTGGGAAGTGTTGTCGGTTTCACAACAAACGATAATTCAAAGGCATGAAAGAGAAATGACTTTCCTGCAACAATCGAATAGGGTTAAAACCGTGCAAAGAATCGAAAAGATTAGGCAAAAACGGTAAGGTGGTATAGAATCGAGCACCTATACTAATCGGATAGAGGCGTTTGTTTCAGACGACCTCTTTATTATTTGAATGTAGGTTTTAAGAAAATGACGAACTCACCTATTAAACAAACCGTAATCTTACTCAGCGCAGTCTTCTTTTCCGGCGCAGTCCACGCTTCGGGCTACCACTTCGGTACGCAGTCGGTCAACGCGCAAGGCACCGCCAACTCTTCCGGCGCGGAAGCAGCCGACGCATCGACCATCTTCTACAACCCCGCCGGTCTGTCCAAACTCGACAGCAGCCAAGTTTCCGTCAACGCCAACATCGTCCTGCCCAGCATCCGCTACGAAGCCGATTCTGCACAATACTATCAAGGCGGCGATGTTTCCGGCTCGAAAAGCGGCAAAATCACCAAAACCACCGTCGCTCCGCATCTCTACGGCGCATACAAAGTCAATGACGACGTAACTTTGGGCTTGGGCGTTTACGTCCCCTTCGGCTCTGCCACCGAATACGAAAAAGATTCCGTGTTGCGCCACAACATCAACAAACTTGGCCTTACCAGCATCGACATCGAACCGGTCGTCGCTTGGAAAGCCAATGAAAACCATGCTTTCGGTGCAGGCCTGATCGCCCAATACTCCAAAGCCGAATTGCGCAAATATTCCGACTGGGATGCCTCCGGCGCCATCAGCCAACTCGCCAGCGGCCTTGCCTCACGCGCAGCCGGTCGTCCTGTTTCCGTCAGCGCGCAAGGCAAATCTGACGGACACGCCGAAGTGAAAGGCCACGACTGGGGCTTCGGCTATCAACTCGCTTGGATGTGGGACATCAACGACCGCGCACGAGTCGGCGTGAACTACCGCTCCAAAGTATCACACACCCTCAAAGGCTCGGCAGAATGGGAAGCCGACGGTGCATACGCCCGCCGCGCTTGGGATTTGGGTGCGCTTGCCGCCCGCGGTTACGTTCCGCGTGAAAAAGCAAGCGTCAAAATCGTTACTCCTGAATCCCTGTCCGTTCACGGCATGTACAAAGCCACCGACAAATTCAACCTGTTCGGCGATGTAACTTGGACGCGCCACAGCCGTTTCAACAAAGCAGAACTGGTTTTTGAAAACACCAAAAACGTCGTCAACGGCAAATCCGACCGCACCGTCATCACGCCCAACTGGCGTAACACTTACAAAGTCGCGCTCGGCGGTTCTTACCAAGTGACCGATCCGCTGCAACTGCGCGCCGGTATCGCCTTTGACCGCTCGCCCGTCAAAAACGCCGGCTACCGCATGAACAGCCTGCCCGACGGCAACCGCATCTGGTTCTCGCTCGGTGCGAAATACCATCTGGGCAAAAACCACGTCCTCGATGCCGCTTACAGCCATATCCACATCAACGACACCCGCTACCACACCGACCGCGCCACCGGCAACGATGTGGACAGCAAAGGCGCATCCGGCGCGCGCTTCAAAAACCACGCCGACATCGTTGGATTACAATACACTTACAAATTCAAGTAAGCTGTTTGGTGCCGACATCAAAAGGTCGTCTGAAAACCAATATCCAGGTTTTCAGACGACCTTTTTTAATATACGGATTCAAAGAAATGCTTGGTCAACGGCGGACATAGTGGACAAAGGCGTATCCGATACCTTTCTCGCTTATGTGTGTTTCACGCAACTGCTCTTTCCATTCATCCGATGAAAATTCAGGGAAAAAAGCGTCTCCGGATACATCGAGCGACACCTCGGTCAGGCGCAAATCGGTCGCATACGGCAGGGCTTGGGCGTAAATCTGCGCGCCGCCCATGATGATGATTTCTTCGGCATCCGCACACAATGCTAATGCTTCTTCCAGCTCGGAGACGGTTTCCGCCCCTTCGGCAGGATAATCCGACTGACGGGTAATAACGATATTGCGGCGGCCGGGCAATGGTTTCTTAGGCAGGGATTCCCATGTTTTACGCCCCATGACGACCGGTTTGCCCGTGGTATAGGTTTTGAAAAAGGCAAAGTCTTCGGGCAGATGCCAAGGCATGGCGTTGTTGATGCCGATACAACGGTGGGCGGCATAAGCGGCAATCAGAGTGATTTTTTGCATGAGCATCCTTGTTTGAGGCTGAAAGCCAGTATTGTAAACGATATGGCGTATAGGCGGTTTTCTTCTTGGCATCCTAAAATATGACTTACGGTAATAATCATATAGACAAGAATAAACATACCGTTTATCATTTTAAAGTGCCGTTTGTCTTGCGGCCAAATTATATAAGTAAGCAGATTTTCATTGTCGGATATTCAAGGGAGACAGTATGCCGGGTTCTTATGCTTTGTACCGCTGTGCGGTTTTATCGACATCCAGCGGTTCCATTGACAGTATGGCCGGACGCGACAGCACCATACATATTTTGCATTTAAACATTTCGTTTAATCATCAATGGCATGTAGACGGTTCAGATGTTAACAACAAAGAATATTGCGAATGGCGAGCCAATCATCTGGATGAGCCAATCAGCACGTTGCCGCCTTGCGAAGACGAATTGTCCAAAACATTCAATTATCTGGTGGAACAGGGCTATCACGAAGCCATCGTTACGACGTTGAGCCACAAATTGAGCGACTCAGCGGATGTTATCCGCAAAATGGCGGCGCAGTTTCCACAACTGAAAATCCATGTTATCGACACAGGTACCTGCTGTATGCCGGAAGGCTTTTTCGCCATGGAGGCAGAACGGCTGCTTCGGGCAGGCCTGCCTCCCCAAACGGTCGTCGCACACTTGGAAAGCCTCAAGCCTTATTGCCACATCGTATTCGGACTTTCTTCGCTCAAGTCCCTTTCTTTGGGCGGTACGCTTTCCCGTGTCGGCGCGTCTTTCGGCGATTGGCTTGGATTGCGTAACGTCCTGCACTTTTCGCAAGACAATTTGGAACGTTTGGAAACCGTTACCGATGATGTCAAAATGTTTGATTCCATTATTGCTAATACCGTCAGCCTGATGAACGACAAGCCGAAAGACCAATTTATCCTCGGCGGCCTTTATACCGGCGACGAAGAACGCTACCAACTGTTTGCCGAACGTTTTTTTGAAAAAACCGGAAGGCGGCTCGGGCAGGGCGTACCCGTATCCCCCGTTGTCGCCGCGCACGTCGGTATCTGCGGGGTCGGCGTGGGTATGGTGGAACGCATTGCCGCCCCTGCCTGAAAATTTCAAAGCAAAGCCATACCATTAAAGGCTATGGGTATTGCTTATTTGAATTGACGGTAAAAGGTCGTCTGAAAACCAAAATCTCTGGTTTTCAGACGACCTTTTCGCATTTTAGGTTTACACGCCTTGTTTCAGGCTGGCTTCGATGAAGCCGTCCAAATCGCCGTCCAATACGGCTTTGGTGTTGCCGACTTCGTAGCCCGTGCGCAAGTCTTTGATGCGTGAGGAGTCCAAGACGTATGAACGGATTTGGCTGCCCCAACCCACATCGGACTTACCTTCTTCCAACGCCTGTTTCTCTTCGTTGCGTTTGCGCATTTCCAATTCATACAGTTTGGATTTCAACATTTCCATCGCAGCGGCTTTGTTGGCGTGTTGCGAACGGTCGTTTTGACATTGCACCACAATTCCCGTCGGCTCGTGGGTAATACGCACGGCGGAGTCGGTTTTATTGATGTGCTGACCGCCCGCGCCCGATGCGCGGTAGGTGTCGATGCGCAAATCGGCGGGGTTGATTTCGATTTCGATGGAATCGTCGATTTCGGGGTATACGAACACGGATGAGAACGACGTATGGCGTTTGTTGTTCGAGTCAAACGGCGAGTAGCGCACCAAGCGGTGAACGCCGGTTTCCGTGCGCAGCAAGCCGTAGGCGTATTCGCCTTCAACGCGGATGGTGGCGCGGTTGATGCCCGCGATTTCGCCATCGTCTTCTTCGAGGATTTCGATTTTGAAGCCTTTGCGCTCGGCGTAGCGGCTGTACATGCGGAACAGCATACCCGCCCAGTCTTCCGCTTCCGTACCACCCGCGCCTGCGGTGATGTCGATAAAGCAGTTGTTCGGGTCGGCGGGCTGGTTGAACATCCGTTTGAACTCCAAATCCGCCATCTGTTTTTCCAGTCCCGCCACGTCTTCCTGCACGGCGGCGAAACCTTCTTCGTCGTTTTCTTCAACAGCCATTTCAATCAGCATTCGGTTGTCTTCGATGCCCGACGCGATGTTGTCGAGCGTCAACACGATGCCTTCGAGGATTTTGCGCTCTTTGCCGATTTCTTGGGCGCGTTTGGGGTCGTTCCACAGCTCAGGGTCTTCGGAAAGGCCGATGACTTCTTCCAATCGGTCTTTCTTGCCCTGATAGTCCATATAGACGCGGATGTCTTCGCTGCGCTTTTCCAAATCGTTCAGGGTGTTGTTGAGCTGGTTGATTACTTCGGCTTCCATGATTCTTGTGTGCTTTCAAAATTTTAGGGGCGTATTGTAAGGGATTTGCGGGCTTTTTTCTATGATAAAGGTCGTCTGAAAACCTGAATCTCAAGTTTTCAGACGACCTTTTTGACACAAGGCTCTTAACCGCGTACCCGTTCGATTTTCGCGCCGACTTGGCCGAGTTTTTTCTCGATGTGTTCGTAGCCGCGGTCGAGGTGGTAGATGCGTTCGACGATAGTTTCGCCGCCTGCGACCAAGCCTGCCATGACGAGGCTGGCGGAGGCGCGCAGGTCGGTCGCCATCACGACGGCGCCGGAGAGTTTTTCCACGCCTTTGACGAAGGCGGTGTTGCCTTCGGTGGTGATGTTTGCGCCCATGCGGTTGAGTTCGGGAACGTGCATGAAGCGGTTTTCAAAGATGGTTTCGACGACGCGGCTGTCGCCTTCGGCAATGGCGTTCATCGCCATGAACTGCGCCTGCATGTCGGTCGGGAAGCCGGGGTGTTCGGTGGTGCGGATGTTTACCGCTTTCGGCCGTTGCTGCATGTCGATGGAAATCCAGTCGTCGCCCGCTTCGATGATGGCGCCGGCTTCGACGAGTTTGTCCAAAACGACTTCCATGGTTTTGGGGGCGGCTTTGCGCAGGACGACTTTGCCGCCGGTCATGGCGACGGCGCAGAGGAAGGTACCGGCTTCGATGCGGTCGGGTACGACGCTGTGTTCGCAGCCGTGCAGCTCTTTCACGCCTTCGACGGTCATGGTTGATGTACCGATGCCGCTGATTTTCGCGCCCATTTTGACGAGGCACTCCGCCAAATCGACGACTTCGGGTTCGATGGCGCAGTTTTCGAGGATGGTCGTGCCTTCGGCGAGGGTCGCCGCCATCAGCAGGTTTTCCGTACCGCCGACGGTAATCATATCCATCACCACGCGTGCGCCTTTCAGACGACCTTTAGCTTTGACGTAGCCGTGTTCGATGGTGATTTCCGCTCCCATGGTTTCGAGGCCTTTGAGGTGCTGGTCAACAGGGCGCGAACCGATGGCGCAGCCGCCGGGCAGGCTGACTTGGGCCTCGCCGAAACGCGCCAGCGTCGGGCCGAGCACGAGGATGGAGGCGCGCATGGTTTTCACCAGTTCGTAGGGGGCGCAGGTGTTGTTGACGGTGCCGCCGTTGATTTCGAATTCGTGAACGTTGTCGGTCAAAACGCGTGCGCCCATGCCTTGCAGCAGTTTTTGGGTGGTTTTGACGTCGGCAAGCATGGGTACGTTTTTCAGGCGCAGGGTGCCGGAGGTCAAGAGACCGGCACACATCAGCGGCAGGGCGGCGTTTTTCGCGCCGGATACGATGATTTCGCCGTTGAGCGGGCCGTTGGCGGTGATTTTGAGTTTGTCCACAGTGTTTCTTTCGTTGTTGAGACAAGTCCCGACGGCGCTGCCGGCAGGACGGGATTCGGTTAGATTCGGAATTATAAGGGATTTTGACGGTTTTTGCGGGCGGGCAGGAAGAATTCTTCCGAAGGGCGTTTACAGGGTATGAATGGTCGGAAGGGTCGTCTGAACATATCAGACGCAACCTTGCGATGTCTGTTTCTACGTTTTCAGACGACCTGTAAATCTAGTTTCATCACGGAGACGGTTTCGCCGTTGTGCCATTGCGTCGCGATTTCCCGCCAGCCGTATTTGGCGTAAACCGCCTGTACGTCGGGCGTATAGAGGTAAAGGGCGGGCAGGCGTAAGGAGCGGGCGGTTTGCAGACAATGGGCGATGAGCGCGTGTCCGATGCCTTTGCCTCGATATTCGGGCAGGACGAATACGTCGCCCAGCCAGTATTCGTATTGCGGAAATTCTTCCATGTCGAAGCGTTTGAGCGCGGCGGAACCGAGCAGCCGTCCGTCTTCCGAAACTGCGGCAAAGGCGAGCGGCAAACCGTCCCCGTCCAGACATTTTCGGTAATAGGCACGAATTTTTTCAAGCGACGACCACGGGGCGAAGTCGTGCCATTCTTGGTAGAGCGCAAGGGTAAGCGGCTCGATGTGGCAGGCTTGCAAGGGGGTGATGTTCATGACGCGTTATCGTGTAGAAAGGTCGTCTGAAACTGTTTTCAGACGACCTTTTAACGTTTAGCCTACTTTATCTCCGGGCTGCGCGCCTGCATCGACATCCAAGAGCTTCAGTTTGCCCTCGGCGGTAGCGGCGGAGAGGATCATGCCTTCGGATACGCCGAATTTTGCCATTTTGCGCGGGGCGAAATTGGCGACGGCGATGACCATGCGGCCGTTCAATTCGGCAGGATTTGGGTAAGACGCGGCGATGCCGGAGAAGATGATGCGTTTTTCAAAACCGAAATCGAGGTCGAATTTTAAGAGCTTGGTGCTGCCTTCGACGGCTTCGCAGTTCAATACTTTGGCGACGCGCATGTCGATTTTCATGAAGTCGTCGAAGCTTGCCTGCTCGGCGACTTTTTCGTATTTACCCTCTTCGGAGGCAGGCGCGGGGGTCGTCTGAATGCTTTGTTTGTTGGCTTCGATTAAATCGTCCACTTGTTTTTGCTCCACTCGTTGCATTAAATGTTCGTATTTGTTGATGGCGTGTTCGCCTAGGGTTTCGCGCGTGTTCGCCCAGGTAATTGCGTCCAGATTGAGGAAACGCGCGGCGTTGGCGGCAGTTTGCGGCAACACGGGGGCGAGGTAGGCGGTCAGCATGGTGAAGGCGTTGATGAGTTCGCTGCATACTTCGTGCAGGCGTTCGTCTTGGCCTTCCTGTTTGGCGAGTTCCCACGGTTTGTTGGCATCAACGTATTCGTTCACGGCATCCGCCAAAGCCATGATGTCGCGCAGGGCGCGGGCGTATTCGCGGTTTTCGTATTGCTCGGCAATGTTGTCGCTTTCGGCGGCGAGTTTTTGCAATAACGGGCTACCTGAAACGTCTTTCAGACGACCTTCAAAGCGTTTGGACAAAAAGCCTGATGCGCGGGCGGCGATGTTGACGTATTTGCCGACGAGGTCGCTGTTTACACGCGAGATAAAGTCTTGCAGGTTCAAATCGATGTCTTCGATTTTGCTGTTGAGTTTGGCGGCGATGTAGTAGCGCATCCACTCGGGGTTCAGGCCTTGTTCCAGATAGGATTTGGCGGTGATGAATGTGCCGCGCGATTTGGACATTTTTTGTCCGTCCACGGTCAAAAAGCCGTGTGCGTACACACCGGTCGGGGCGCGGTGGCCGGAAAAATGCAGCATGGCGGGCCAGAACAGGGCGTGGAAATAGAGGATGTCTTTGCCGATGAAGTGGTACATCTCGGTTTGGCTGTCGGCTTTGAAGTATTCGTCGAAATCGACGCCGATGCGGTCGCACAGGTTTTTAAACGACGCCATGTAGCCGACGGGCGCGTCCAGCCAGACGTAGAAGTATTTGCCCGGCGCGTCGGGGATTTCGAAACCGAAATACGGCGCGTCGCGGGAGATGTCCCAGTCGGACAGGGTGGTTTCTTCGCCTTCGCCCAGCCATTCTTTCATTTTGTTGAGGGCTTCGGGTTGCAAATGGGGCTTGCCGTCGTGCGGATTGTTGCCGGAAGTCCATGCTTTGAGGAAGTCGGCGCATTCGCCCAGTTTGAAGAAGAAGTGTTCGGATTCGCGCAATTCGGGTTTGGCGCCGGAAACGGCGGAATACGGGTTAATCAGTTCGGTCGGGGAATAGGTCGTGCCGCAGACTTCGCAGTTGTCGCCGTATTGGTCTTGGGCGTGGCATTTGGGGCATTCGCCTTTGACGAAGCGGTCGGGCAGGAACATTTGTTTTTCGGGGTCGAAAAGCTGCTCGATGACGCGGCTCTCAATCTTGCCGTTGGCTTTCAGCGCGCGGTAAATGTCTTGGGAAAACTGTTTGTTTTCAGGGGAATGGGTGCTGTAATAATTGTCGTAGCCGATGTGAAAACCGGTGAAGTCGGCGAGGTGTTCTTCGCGCACTTTGGCAATCATGTCTTCGGGCGCGATGCCTTGTTTTTGCGCGGCAAGCATCACGGGCGTGCCGTGGGTGTCGTCGGCGCAGCAGTAGTGGCACTCGTGGCCGCGCAGTTTTTGAAAGCGCACCCAAACGTCGGTTTGGATGTGTTCGACCATGTGGCCGAGGTGGATGCTGCCGTTGGCATAGGGCAGGGCGGAGGTAACGAGGATTTTGCGTGTCATGGTTTATGCTTTGGAAAACAATGGATAAAGATGGGAATTATACCGTAAATCGTGCGGGCGAGACGGGGGAAAGGTCGTCTGAAAAGGGGGATTTAAGGTTTCAGACGACCTTTTGCCTTTCCGCTTTCTTTGCATATTCTTTGTCTAACTTGACATTTCCTTGCTGTCGCAACACCATAAAGGCAGATTCGGCAGCCGGTTCGAGCCTGCCGTCGTGTTTTTTATCAACCGAAAGGCTATCTACGATGACACAATCCACTCACGATCCTTATGCGGACTACCGCGAGCTGACGCTTCGGGGCATGATACTCGGTGCGCTGATTACCGTGATCTTTACCGCGTCAAACGTTTATCTCGGTTTGAAAGTCGGTCTGACCTTTGCTTCGTCGATTCCGGCTGCGGTGATTTCGATGGCGGTTTTGAAGCTTTTCAAAGGCAGCAATATTTTGGAAAACAATATGGTGCAGACGCAGGCTTCGGCGGCGGGTACGTTGTCGAGCATTATTTTCGTCCTGCCCGGTTTGTTGATGGCAGGCTATTGGAGCGGTTTCCCGTTTTGGCAGACTGCGCTGTTGTGTATGGCGGGCGGGATTTTGGGGGTGATTTTCACCATTCCGCTGCGTTACGCGATGGTGGTGAAAAGCGAGTTGCCTTATCCCGAAGGCGTGGCGGCGGCGGAAATTTTGAAAGTCGGCAGCCACGAGGAAGAGGAAGGCCGTCAGGGCGGCAGCGGCATTAAAGAGCTGGCGGCAGGCGGCGCGTTGGCGGGCTTTATGAGCTTTTGTTCCAACGGTTTGCGCGTGATTGCCGACAGTGCGAGTTATTGGTTTAAAAGCGGCACGGCGATTTTCCAACTGCCGATGGGCTTTTCGCTGGCATTGTTGGGTGCGGGCTATTTGGTCGGGCTGACGGGCGGCATCGCCATCCTGTTGGGCATTTCGATTGCTTGGGGTATTGCCGTGCCGTATTTTTCATCGCACATTCCGCAGCCTGCCGATATGGAAATGGCCGCGTTTGCGATGAAGCTGTGGAAGGAAAAGGTACGCTTTATCGGCGCAGGTACCATCGGTATCGCGGCGGTTTGGACGCTTTTGATGCTGCTCAAGCCGATGCTGGAAGGCCTGAAAATGTCGTTCAAGAGTTTCGGCGGCGGCGCGCCTGCGGCGGAACGTACAGAACAGGATTTGTCGCCTAAAGCCATGATTTTCTGGGTGTTGTCCATGATGCTGGTGCTGGGCGTATCGTTTTATCACTTTATCGGCGATTCGCACATTACGGGCGGCATGGCTTGGCTTTTGGTGGTCGTTTGTACGCTTTTGGCTTCCATCATCGGCTTTTTGGTTGCTGCTGCTTGCGGTTATATGGCAGGTTTGGTCGGCTCGTCTTCCAGCCCGATTTCCGGCGTGGGCATCGTTTCCATCGTCATCATTTCACTGGTGTTGTTGGTCGTGGGCGAATCCGGCAGTTTGATGGCGGATGAAGCCAACCGCAAATTTTTGCTGGCGCTGACCTTGTTCTGCGGCTCGGCGGTGATTTGCGTGGCTTCGATTTCCAACGACAACCTGCAAGACTTGAAAACCGGCTACCTGCTCAAAGCAACGCCGTGGAGGCAACAGATTGCACTGATTATCGGCTGTATCGTCGGCGCATTCGTCATCTCGCCCGTGTTGGAACTGCTCTACGAAGCCTACGGCTTTACCGGCGCAATGCCGCGCGAAGGCATGGACGCGGCGCAGGCTTTGGCGGCTCCGCAAGCGACTTTGATGACGACCATCGCCTCGGGTATCTTCGCCCACAACCTCGAATGGGCGTACATCTTCACCGGCATCGTGATCGGCGCGGTGTTGATCGTCGTTGATTTGGTGTTGAAAAAATCGTCCGGCGGAAAACGCGCACTGCCCGTCCTCGCCGTCGGCATGGGCATCTACCTGCCGCCGTCCGTCAATATGCCCATCGTGATCGGCGCAGTGTTGGCGGCGGTGTTGAAACACATCATCGGCAAGAAAGCGGAAAACCGTGAAGGTCGTCTGAAAAACGCCGAACGTATCGGAACCTTGTTCTCCGCCGGTTTGATTGTCGGCGAAAGCCTGGTCGGCGTAGTGATGGCATTCATCATCGCCTTCTCCGTGACCAACGGCGGCTCCGACGCTCCGCTCGCGCTGGGTCTGGAAAACTGGGAAACCACCGCGTCCTGGCTTGGGCTGGCATTCTTCATCACAGGCATGGTGTTCTTCGCACAACGCGTGTTGAAAGCAGGACGCGTCAAGTAAGCTGGGTTTGAAAATAAAGAGGTCGTCTGAAAACTTGGGATTCAGGTTTTCAGACGACCTTGTTTTTATCTGTAACTTCTTGCTCTTTTATCCAGTGGGAGAGGGCTGGGGAGAGGGGGGCTCTACGGGCTGAACGAATATTATCTAAACCCACAAAGCCACCCCCATCCTAACCTTCCCCCGCCGGACGGGGGAAGGGATAAGTTGCCGTTGCAGCAACGAGTAGCGTGGGCTTTGCCCACGAGATGAATGCTCGGACACAGATAACTAATTCAGATTATTAAGCAGTAAATTTCGTGGTCAAAGCCCACGCTATGGGTTCGGTTTGCTCCAAGTATGTATCGAGTCAATAAAAAGGTCGTCTGAAATCTTGAATTTCAAGTTTTCAGACGACCTTTTTCATGCCTGCTATATGGTGAAACCCGTCAAATCACTTCCAAAACAAAGTATTGGCGCAATTTGTCGTACACTTTGTCGGTTACGTTGATGCAGCCGTTGGTGATGACGCGGTCGGAGACGACGTTGGAGGCGATGCGCTGCATACGGCGCTCGGAGGGTTTGAGCGTCCAGACGCGGTGCAGGGCGAAGAGGAAGTCTTTTTCCTGCTTGAAGCCGATGATTTCGCCGCCGTAGCCGGGTTTGGAAGTCTTCATCAACTGCATATCAAAAGTGCCTTTCGGCGTGGTTTTGCCGATGAGCACGGGGTAACACTGGGCATCGTCGGTGAAACACAGCTCGGCTTTGGCGGTGTTGACGATGACTTTTTTGCGTTGCATGTATTCTTTGGCGGCATCGGCTGCTGCAAAGCTGTTCAGCCCTGCCAGCAGCGATATGCCGAGGATGATTCTTTTAAACATGTTTTCCTGTTATTTGCGGATGCGGTGGTGGGTTTCAGGCGCAACTTCGCGGATGATGATTTGAGGTTCGGCAACCTTCGGCTCGGGTTGTACGGGCGGGCAGACGGCGTCTTCCGGGAAGACGGTTTTCCAATGGAAGCTGCGGGCGTATTTGTGTTTGTCAAACAAGACCTTGTATTGGCAGGTGGTAATGCCTTCTACGCCGGAGCCGATGTCGGGATTGGCGGGAACGCCGGGAGTGCGGAAGTGGAAGAGATAATTCCATTCGCGCACGCCGAACATACCTTCATCGTAGTGCGGACGGCCGAGGATTTTGTAAATGTCGTCTTTGCTCAGACCCGGTTTCATCTGTTCGAGTTCATCGGCGGTCGGGAATGTGCCTTGGTTTTTGTTGAAGGTTACGGAGTAGGGTTTCGGAAAGACGGGGTTGTCCGTCGTTCCGTCGGCTTTAACGTGGCTTTTGCCGGCGCAGGCGGACAATACGGCTGCGGCAGCGAGGCAAAGGGCGGTTTTGGCGATACGGGACGTTTTCATGGTTAATCCTTTTTCGTGTTGGCGGCTTCGGTTATGCCTCTGCCGCATGGAAAAATACGATTTACCCGCACGCTGCCCTTTGTGCTGATGCCGTTTATTGTCACTTTGTAACAATTTCATACGGATATAATTGGAAATGATGGTACATCGGCTTCAGGCAAGCGTGTGTCCGGGTCGGGTAAAATCGCGTTACTGGTTGTTTATTTTGATGTTTAATCAAATTTAAGGCGAAATGTTAATTTCTTGTTCAGATTCCATGCAAGTTTTATGCCAATTTTTTAAAAAGGTCGTCTGAAACGCTTATCCGTGTTTCAGACGACCTTTCGCTTTCAGGTTTTAAAAAAACGGATTGTGCCGTTTTTCATGCCCGATGTCGGTCATTCTGCCGTGTCCGGCGATGACGCGGGTGTCTTCGGGCAGGGCGAACAGTTTGGTGCGGATATTATGGATGAGGTCGGCGTGGTTGCCGCGCGGGAAGTCGGTTCTGCCTATGGTTTCGTAAAACAGTACGTCGCCCGCGATGAGCAGCCCTGCTTCGGCGCAGTAAAAAACGACGTGGCCGGGCGTGTGGCCGGGGATGTGCAGGACTTGGAAGGCGTGGCTGCCGACCTTGAGCGTTTCGCCTTCGGTCAGCCAACGGGTCGGCTTAAACGCGGGGGAAACGGGAAAGCCGTATTGGGCGGTCGTTTCGGGCAGGGCTTGCAGCAGAAATTCGTCGTCCGCATGAGGGCCGATGACGGGGACGGGGTGGTGTTCACGCAATTCCACCACGCCGCCGGCATGGTCGAGGTGTCCGTGGGTCAGCCAAATGGCGGTCAGGGTGAGGTTTTTCGCGTCCAGCTCTTGCAGGAGGTAGGAAACGTCGCCGCCGACATCGGTCAGGACGGCTTCGCGGGTTTCGTCATCCCACAAAAGGGTGCAGTTTTGGCGGAAAGGGGTAACGGCAATAATTTCGGCTTGAAGTGCCATGAGGCGGGATTCCTTGGGTAGTGGTTGGACGGGGCGGATATTTTCAGACGACCTTCGGTCTGTTTATGCGGTATCATTATTATATTTGAAATAATCACTCACATTACAGGAACGTTTATGAGAACTTCAATGCAGGGCATGATACCGATTTTTGCCGCTTTTTTCATCCAAACGGCGCTCGGCGCGGATTTGATGCTGGCGCAGGAATACAAAGACCAAGACATTATAGGCTGGGCGATGAGCGAGAAGCTCGACGGCGTGCGCGCGTATTGGGACGGGCGGCAACTGGTCAGCAGGCAGGGCTACGCGTTCACACCGCCCAAAGGTTTTACCGCGCAGTTCCCGCCGTATCCGCTCGACGGCGAGCTGTATAGCGGACGCGGGCAGTTTGAACAGATTTCCGCCGCCGTACGCTCGTCTTCCGGCGACTGGCGCGGCATCCGACTTCATGTTTTCGATGTACCCAAAGCGCAGGGCAATCTCTACCAGCGCCTCGCCGTCGCAACGCAATGGCTGAAAACGCATCCGAACGCGCCCATCACCATCATCCCGCAAACCAAAGTCCGCGACCGGCAGCACGCGATGGATTTTTTGAAACAAATCGAAGCGCAGGGCGGCGAAGGCGTGATGCTGCGCCAGCCCGAATCACGTTACAGCGGCGGCAGGAGCAGCCAATTATTGAAGCTGAAAAGCCAATACGACGACGAATGCACGGTAACGCGGCATTATGAAGGCAAAGGGCGCAACGCCGGACGGCTGGGCGCGGTCGGCTGCAAAAACCGACACGGCGAATTCCGCATCGGCAGCGGCTTCAAAGACAAAGACCGCGACAACCCGCCCAAAATCGGCGCGGTCATCACATACCGCTACCGCGGCTTCACACAAAAAGGCACGCCGAAATTTGCCACGTTTGTGCGGGTTAGAACGGACAGGTAAGAGCCGATGGTCGAAAGGTCGTCTGAAAACCGTATTTTTAGGTTTTCAGACGACCTTTTTATAAACATGGATGGATACTGAATTGGTTTTCGGCTTTGGGGGCGGGAGGGGGAGCTTTGGTATATCGCGGGGAATTTAACCTTTGATACAGCAGCTTATTTAGCCTCGTCATTCCCTTTAGCCCGTCATTCCCGCGCAGGCGGGAATCCAGTCCTATCCGCACGGAAACTTATCGGGCAAAAAGGTTTCCTCAATTCTGCATCCTGGATTCCCGCCATAGCCTGTCCTCGCGTAGGCGGGGGCGGGAATGACGGCAGAAGGTAAACAACGTATCGGATTAAGTTAATTGATTATTATCATGTACAATTTCCGCCTGATTGATTTTTAATGGATTGGTTTGATAGAGGGATAAATGATGGATGTTAATGATTTGATTAGTGCAGCAGTCCAATTATTTAATGAGAAAAAATACGCTGAAGCGATTGAAATACTTCATCAGGCTTGGGACGGGATTACGGATAAAAATACTCAAATTCCAGAGCAAATTAAGATTCAAAATCGGCTTGGCGGTTGTTATTTGGAACAAGCCATAAATGCCAAAGATACGGATAAAGCAGACGGACTATTCGAACAGGCCGTTTGGCATTTTCAGGAATTATTGCAGCTTACCAAACAGCTGGAAGATGAACAGAACAAGATTGAGGAGCAAATTATTGCCCAATTTCGGCTTAGCTTTTGTTATTTGAAACATGCCCAAAAAACCAAAGATACGGACAAAGCAGACAAACTATTCGGACAGGCCGTTGAATATTCTAGGAAACGGTTGGAGCTTACCAAACAGCTAAAAGATGGACAGGACAAGATTCATAAGCAAATTGTTGCCCAATTTCGGCTTGGCAGCTGTTATTTCGAACAGGCCAAAAAAACTAAAGATACGAATAAAGCAGACAAACGGTTCGGGCAGGCTGTTGAAGATTTTAAGAAGGAATTGGAGCTTACCGAACAGCTGGAAGATAAACAAGCCAAGATTCAGTATCAAATCCTTGCACAATATGGGCTTGGCACTTGTTATTTAGAACAGGCTCAAAAAACCAAAGATACGGATAAAGCAAATAAACTGTTTGAAAAAGCTGTTGAACACCTTCGAGAATTGTTAAAACTTACCAAGCAACTGACGGATAAACAAGATCGTATTCAACAACAAATCTATGCCCAATTTCGGCTTGGTCGTTGTTATCTTGAACGGATTAAGAGAAGTAAAAGTACACCTGAAGCGGAAAAATTTGCTAAATGTCTGGCTAGCAAATATTTTTCTGCTGCCTACGAACAATTACCACAATTAAGTGATGAAGAAAAAGAATGGGAAAAAAGCATCCGTCAAGGTTTAACGGATATTGATTACCTCAATGAAGACTGGAATTCCTATTTCGAAAAGAAAAAACAAGAAATACAGGAATCGCTTTTCAAAGGGGAGACTTCACAACCGCAAGACGCCGTTGCAACCGTATTGGCGGTTCTCCATATTACGCCGATAGAGTTGGGCTTTACCCCGATGGCGCATTACACTTCGCCCCATGTATGCCATATATTATTCGGCATCGGCGGCAACGAAACCGCCAGTCCAATGCGACTCGGCAGCTCCACCTATATGAACGATCCGTCCGAAGGCAAGCCACTACTGGACTTATTGAACCAGCAAGATTTGGAGTTGGAAAACAAGGCGGATGGCGCGTCCCATAATGCCTTTTTTACCTGCTTCTCCAGCCGCGTCAACGATTTGAACCAGTTCCGCCTGTATGGCAAAGAGGGCGGCGTGGAGGCTTCGGGCTGCTGTCTGGTGTTCAATAAAAACGGAGATTGGCTTAGAGAAGTGGATGTTTCTGCTTCGTTCCATAACCCATCCCAAAAATATGGTCAGAATTCAGACGACCTGCCGGAAGACGGTTTTTGGAATGATAAATACGAAAAACTGCCGCTCTATCAGATTGCTTATATCGCATACAAAGATGAATATATTGCGGAAAAGAAATGCGGGATATGGCTTCTTCCTCAAGAAAAACTGAAATTCGGTATCCGCCTGAAACCCGTCGGAAATGAAGACTGGCATCAGTTCCGCTTGGAAAAATTAAAAGAAGCGTTGGAAGAGCTTATCGAGTTTTTCAAGGACAACTCCGCCGTCAGCGACGACGATAAAGAAGCCTTGGAATACATCCGCTATCTGTTTAAAGACTTCGCCTTCCGCGACGAAGAAGAGTTCCGCCTGCTGGTTATCAAACCAATCGATTCGGAGGAAATCGAATATTGCGAGACGACCCAATCCCTCTATATCCCTTATGCCGATATACGGAATCTGGCGGACGAGGTGATTTTGGGTACGAATTACGAAAAAACCGGCAATCAACGCAAGGCGGAAGTGTTCCGCTATCAGATGAAGCAAAAATGCCCCGACGTCAAAGTCTCCCGCTCGACGCTGCCGATTAATCCGCCGAATAAGTAGATGGGTTTGCTTAATTTTCGATACGGGTATCTATTATCAGCCGGCATTCCCGCGCAGGCGGGAATCCAGTCCTGTCGGCACAGAAATCTGTCGGGAAAAAAGGTTTCCTAAATTCTGCTTTCTGGATTCCCGCCTGCGCGGGAATGACGGGCAGTGTATCGGAAGCGGTAGCGAAACCCGCCACACTCGTTTTCAGACGGCCTTTTTGTCTGGCAACAAGGTTTTTCCCGCTATAATTCCCGCTTTCGCTATTTTCAGACGGCCCCTTTTCTATGAAATCCTACCCCGATTCCTATCTCCATTTCGAAAACCTCGACGCCCCCGAAACGCAAAACTTCGCCGCTGAAGCGCATGCCGAAACGCGTGCGCGTTTTTTGGAAAACGATAAGGCGCGCGCGCTGTCGGACGGGATTTTGGCGCAGATGCAGGACACGCGGCAGATTCCGTTTTGTCAGGAACACCGCGCGCGGATGTACCACTTCCATCAGGACGCGGAATATCCGAAGGGCGTGTACCGTGTGTGTACGGCGGCGACCTACCGTTCGGGCTATCCTGAGTGGAAAATCCTGTTTTCGGTGGCGGATTTCGATGAGTTGCTCGGCGACGATGTGTATCTGGGAGGGGTGTCGCACTTGGTGGAGCAGCCCAATCGCGCGCTGTTGACCTTGAGCAAATCGGGCGGCGATACGGCTTATACGTTGGAAGTGGATTTGGAAGCGGGCGGGCTGGTCGAGGGCGGCTTTCATTTTCCGGCGGGGAAAAACCATGTGTCGTGGCGCGATGAAAACAGCGTGTGGGTGTGTCCGGCTTGGGACGAGCGGCAGTTGACCGAATCGGGCTATCCGCGCGAGGTGTGGCTGGTGGAGCGCGGCAAGAGTTTCGAGGAAAGCCTGCCGGTGTACCAAATCGGCGAAGACGGGATGATGGTGAACGCGTGGCGTTACCTTGATCCGCAGGGTTCGCCGATTGATTTGATTGAAGCGTCGGACGGTTTTTACACCAAGACGTATTTGCAGGTGTCGTCTGAAGGCGAGGCGAAACCGTTGAACCTGCCCGCCGATTGCGACGTGGTCGGCTATCTGGCGGGGCATCTTTTGCTGACGCTGCGCAAGGACTGGAACCGCGCGAACCAAAGCTATCCGAGCGGCGCGCTGGTGGCGGTGAAGCTGAATCGGGGCGAACTCGGGGCGGCGCAGCTTTTGTTTGCGCCCGATGAAACGCAGGCATTGGAAAGCGTGGAAACGACCAAGCGTTTTGTGGTGGCGAGCCTGCTGGAAAACGTACAAGGCCGTCTGAAAGCATGGCGCTTTACCGATGGCAAATGGCAGGAAACTGAGTTGCCGCGCCTGCCTTCGGGCGCGCTGGAAATGACCGACCAGCCTTGGGGCGGCGACGTGGTTTACCTTGCCGCCAGCGATTTCACCACGCCGCTGACGCTGTTTGCGCTGGATTTGAACGTGATGGAACTGACCGTCATGCGCCGCCAGCCGCAGCAGTTTGTTTCAGACGACCTCGAAGTGCGGCAGTTTTGGGCGGTTTCGTCCGACGGCGAGCGCATCCCTTATTTCCACGTCGGCAAAAACGCCGCGCCCGATACGCCGACGCTGGTTTATGCCTACGGCGGTTTCGGCGTGCCCGAGCTGCCGCACTATCTGGGCAGCATCGGCAAATACTGGCTGGAAGAGGGCAACGCCTTCGTGTTGGCGAACATACGCGGCGGCGGCGAGTTCGGCCCGCGCTGGCATCAGGCGGCGCAGGGAATCAGCAAACACAAAAGCGTCGATGATTTGATTGCCGTCGTGCGCGATTTGTCCGAACGCGGCATGAGTTCGCCCAAACACATCGGTTTGCAGGGTGGCAGCAACGGCGGCCTGATTACCGCCGCCGCCTTCGTGCGCGAACCGCAAAGCATAGGCGCGCTGGTGTGCGAAGTGCCGCTGACCGACATGATCCGCTATCCGCTGCTCTCCGCCGGCGCAAGCTGGACGGACGAATACGGCAACCCGCAGAAATACGAAGTCTGCAAACGCTGGCTGGGTGAATTGTCGCCGTATCACAATTTTTCAGACGGCATCAATTATCCGCCTGCGCTCATTACCACCAGCCTCAGCGACGACCGCGTCCATCCTGCCCACGCGCTCAAGTTCTACGCCAAATTGCGCGAAACCTCCGCGCAATCGTGGCTCTACGCTCCGGACGGCGGCGGACATACCGGCAACGGCACGCAACGCGAAGCCGCCGACGAACTCGCCTGCGTGTTGCTGTTTTTGAAAGAGTTTTTAGGCTAAGGGCAGGGAGCGACACTGCCGCCGCGAATGAAAAAAGGTCGTCTGAAATTGCTTTTTCAGACGACCTTTTTTAATGGTTCTTGGATTCGGATTTCAAGTGCAACACTAGGGTACCAGTGGTTGGAACAGATTTAAGAATAAAACACTTGGCGTTTC
>NZ_CEXQBZ010000126.1:0-29495 GCF_982712965.1 Neisseria flava
GGAGTACGGCTTGGTATTTGAAGTGTAATGTATATTTGCTCATAAAAAAACTGCACCTTGTGAGTTGGAGGGGATGTCCAACTTTTGGGGTGCAGTTCAAATTTCAGACGACCTTTTTGGCTTAAATTTAATTAAAGAGCTTGTTCTTGTCGTTGTATTACTCACCCCATATTCTTTTATCATGGAATATAACTACAAAATACAAAAATACAACAATCAAAGAGAAACTTTACAAGAAAAAACTTGCATTACTTCCGCTTAAAGCGCATAATTCATCCCGTTAGCTGGTTCGAGTAGTCAGTTAATAGTTTCTCCTCTATTTCTCCTTTGTAGACTTGGCACACATCCTATTGATGTGTGCATTTTTTTTTGCTTTTTTCTTTCAATCTAAGATATAAGCAAAGAAGTTGCAATCTTTCATATTTCCCTATCTACTATCTACCAGTGTAATTATTCTAATATTAGCTTCTGTTCTGCACTCAATCCAAATCCAACACGGTTTCTTCTTTTACTTCCTCCATCACCACATAACTTCGGCTTTCCGCAGCAGCAGGCAGGTGCAGCAAAATATTGCCCAACATATCCCGATAGGCCGACATATCGGGCAGGCGAACTTTAATCAGATAATCGTATTCGCCCGATACCAAGTGGCATTCCAAAATTTGCGGAATCCTCATGACTTCCCGACGAAAATCTTCAAAAATATTGCCTGATTTCGAACGCAGCTTCAATTCAACAAAAATCAACAACCCTTTGCCCAATAAATTCGGATTGAGGCGGGCGTGATAGCCTGTAATGAAATTATCGCGCTCCAGCCGTTTGACGCGCTCGGTAACAGGCGTAGTCGAAAGACCCACTTTCTCCGCCAATTCCGTCATCGGTATCCGGGCATTTTGTTGCAGAATTTTTAAAATTTTCAGATCGGTTTTATCCAGTTCTTTCATACTGTTTTTCCTTTTGAATGTCATTTAATAGGGATAATACATACGAAATTATTAAAAATAAAGTGAATATCCCTAATAAAAATATCCTAAACTAGCCATTCATAATCAAAAATAATTTTAAGGAGAAAAAAATATGAAGCTGATTGTTTTGGGCGCAGGTATCGCCGGAGTTTCAACCGTATGGTATTTGGCTTCCGAAGGGCATGACGTAACCGTCATCGACCGCGCTGAGGATGTGGCAATGGAAACCAGCTTTGCCAATGCCGGGCAGCTCTCTTACGGCTACACCACGCCTTGGGCGGCTCCGGGTATTCCGCTCAAGGCCTTGAAGTGGATGTTCAAGCAACACTCGCCCTTAATTTTTCAGCCCGACGGAAGTCTGTTTCAAATCCGCTGGCTCAAACAAATGCTGGACAACTGTACGGCAGAGCGTTATCAAATCAATAAAGAGAGGATGGTTCGGATTTCGGAATACAGCCGTGAAATGTTCCGTCTTTTTAAAGAACAGGAAAACATTGATTTTGAGGGTAGAAACAAGGGGACTTTGCAAATCTTCCGCACGCAAAAAGAAGTTGCCGCGGCTGAAAAAGACATTGCCGTTTTAGAACGTTACGGCGTTCCCCTACGTCGTCTGAAACCTGAAGAATGCTTGGAATTCGAACCCGCGCTACACCATGCTTTACCTAAAATCGCAGGCGGATTGCACCTTCCTGCCGATGCCACCGGCGATTGCCGTCTGTTTACCCGAAAACTGCGCGATTTGTGCATACAGAAAGGCGTGCGTTTTGAATTCGGACATCACATACGTCGCATCATACACGACCGATGCCGCATTACTGCCGTTGAAACCGACCAAGGACAGTTTGAGGCAGACGCATTCGTATGCGCCTTAGGCTGTTTCAGCAGAACGGTTTTGGAGGATTTGGGCTGGGATTTGCCGATTTATCCGGTAAAAGGCTATTCATTGACCCTCCCTGTCGTTCATGATGAAAAAGCACCGGTTTCCACCGTTCTTGATGAAACATACAAAGTTGCCATCACCCGCTTCGACAAACGCATCCGCGTCGGCGGTATGGCGGAGTTGTCAGGTTACGGATTGCATTTATCCGAAAAACGCCGTGCTACTTTGGCATTGGTCGTCAACGACCTTTTCCCGGGCGGCGGAGATTTGCAGCAGGCGGAATTTTGGAGCGGGTTACGGCCGATGACGCCCGACAGCACGCCGCTTATCGGCAAAACACCATTGGAAAACCTGTTTCTGAACACAGGACACGGGACTTTAGGTTGGACTATGTCGCTCGGCTCTGCCAAACTGACCGCCGATATAGTCTGCGGTAAGGAAACCGAAATCCGCAGCGATGATTTGGGTTTGTCTCGTTACACGAAAGTTTGACGGCGCAATGCACTGTCTTTGTAAAAAGGTCGTCTGAAAACGGATATAGCAAGTTTCCTCAAACCTGTATTCCGACTTTTCAGACGACCTTTTTCAATTCGATATTGTATTGTCGCAGGTAAAGTCCACATTGAGGCACTTTGGGTTTTCAACCCGCTACACTTATTAGAGTAGGTGAGGTTGCCGATATGGCAAAGGTCGTCTGAAAGCCTGGAGTTAAGGTTTCAGACGACCTTTGATTTTTTTATCCGCCCAATTTCCTACTCAAACTTTCCGTATATTCTTCCCGCTCGGCGCGGCTGGTTTCGGGGAGGTGGGTGTTGAGGGACGACCATTTCCACCTGCTGCGTGCTTTGTTGAGTTCGGACGGGAGTTTGTCCGGCGTCCAGGGCGCTTTGCGGCTGTGCAACTCGACTTGCGATTGCGCCGCGTGGCCGCGCGTTTGCAGGATGTGGAGCAAATCAAGGGCGCGGGCGGCGAGCAGGGTCAGGGTTTCGGGGTCGGTGTGCAGGGTTTGGCGGCCGGTGAGCTTGTCGGAAATGGTGCGGGTATTGGGCAGGATGCCGCCCAAAAAGCCGCCGATTGCCGTACCCAATCCGAGCGAACCGCCGAGCGTCGCGATGTCCAGTCCTAAGCCGATGAGTGCGCCGGTTGCCGCGCCCGTGCCGGTACGGATGCCGTATTCTTTGAGCAATTCGCTGTCGAACGGGTCTTGGTGGAAGGCTTTGGGCACCCAGTCGCCGCTGTCAATTTCGCTGTGGTAGAAGCGGTAGAGGCCAAACAGCCGCTGCTGCATTTGCCGTTCGAGCTGGCGTATTTCTGCCTGCATGGTTTGCAGGACGGGCGCGGGGTCGTCATTTTCGTCGATTTCCTGCGTGAAGGCTGCCACATCGAGCAGGAAACCTGCGATTTCGTGCCGCGCTTCTTTGTCCAGACGCGTCCATTCGCGGCGGCGGGAAGCGGTCAGACGGTCGATGATGTCATGCTGCGGCAGCATGGTGGCGAGCTTGTTCCAAAGGTTCAATTCGCCTTCAAAATCGAAGGCGACAGTGTCGAACCCTGCGAAAACGTGCAGGTTGCGACGCGCCAGCATGGTCGTCCACGCTTCGGGAAGCTGTCCGCCGGTAAAGTTGAACACGGGCATAACCGGTTTGGCGCACCATGAAAGAATGGTCAATTCATCCCGATATTTGTCGAGGACGGGCTCGCGCGCGTCGATGACGTACAACGCCATGTCGCTTTGCAAAAGCTGCCGCAGCACTTTGGCTTCTTGGTTGAAATCGTGATGCGCGCCGTGGCTGTCGAGGAACTTTTGCAGCCGCTCGATGCCGTCGGCGCGGGCATCCGTGTGGATTTCCAGCCAATCCAAAACGCCGCCCGCGTCTTCGAGCCCGGGCGTATCGTACAGGTACAGCAGCGTGTCGGAGCCGTCGGTAATCGCGGCTTCTTCAACATGGCGCGTGGTGGACGGGGCGTTTTTGACTTCGCCGAACCCGCTGTCGCGCAACAGGGTGCGCAGGAGCGAGGTTTTGCCGGTATTGGTGTGCCCGACGACGGCGAGGGAAAGGGTTTGGTTGTTCATCATATTTTGAGAGAATGGATTTTCAGACGACCTTTTTCAGGATGGCGGCTTAACAGGACATTTCAAGTACGTTTATTGGTTTTTCAGACGACCTTCCTGCGCCGCCTTGTCAGGTTCCAGCCATGCCACGTCGCACTCTGCCAACGCGTTGCGCCAGTGGTCCAATGTTTCGGACAGGTCGTCTGAAAGCGCCCGTTCCGTCAAAAGCTGCACCACCGCCCCGCCCTGCGCCGCTTCCGAAAGCCGGACAATCTGCCGCAACACGCCGCGGTCGGGGACGGTTTCCGCGCGCACGCCGATGAGGAGCTGGGCGGGTTTCTGTTTCAACTCCGCTTCCAAAGCGGCAACTTCTTCCCGATTCGCCGCCACGCCTTTATCCAGCCATTCCTGCGCCAGCCTGCCCGCAAACCATGTGCCTTCGTGCCATTCGGTTTCCAGCATGACTGCCCACTTGGGCGCGTCGTTTAAGGTGATTTTCGGGGAAACGGCGGACACGGTTTCCCGACGCGTATCCGCATCGACGATTTTGTTCTGCCAGCGGCGGATGACCGCCTGATAATAAGGCTTCTCCAAATCCAGCTTGCTTTGGCTTGTTTTTAAAAAGATTTTACATACCGCCCAAGCCAGCAGGCGCGGCAGGATGCCGTAGCAGGCTATGCTGCCGACCAACAATCCCGACCACGCGCGCGCATCGGCGATGTTGCCGTTCAGACGACCTTCGACCACCGCCCGCGCATCGGGCGCAGGGAAACCGAGTTTCGACGGCAGCCATGCCAGCATCTCCACCGCGCGCACCGAAGCGGCATTGCTCAACAGCGTGCTTTCCCAGTTGAACGTATATTGGCGCACCAAAAGCAGCAGCAATACCGACACCAGCATCCCGCTCAGGGTGCAGAGCCATAGACTGTGTGAAGTCGCGCCGGCGATCCAACGCGCCGAAGGCTGCCGCCATTCGTCCGCATACAGCCGAAACACCGCCTGATTGACGGGGTCTTTACCCCGAAACCACGTCGCGGGACTGCTGAAAAACCGCCCCACTTTCACGCGTAGGAACAACGTTGCCAGCCATACCGCCAACATCAGCGTATTCATACCCAACACGCCCGCCAAAATCAGGAAAAAATTCAGCCCTTGGCTGTCCATCAGAAGGTAAGTGCCGGAAAATCCGCCGCTAAACATCATCGTCGCCGCCACGATCCACAGCCAAAACGACCCGGTCCGTACTTGTTCCAAGGTATGCCGAAGCCGGCGGTCTCTGTCTATCATCTCCGCGCGGCGGATGATTTTTCCTTCCACGCCGCCCTCAACATGACGCAACGCCTCCGTCGCCTGCACGGGATCGCCGGCAAAAATATAGCCGCCCTCTTCCAAAATACGGACAAGTTCGGCGAGTTTTCGGGATGGGTTCAACATAAAAAGGTCGTCTGAAAGGGATGGTGAAAACGCAAAGATTTTATCACAGCCCTTTTCACCCGTAGGCAGGATTCTTGAGTCCGGTTTTTATAGCAAATGGCAAGGTTCACTTCTTTTTAACCCCTTGTCTGCCACCAGCAATCATTTCCGCGCAAGCGGTAATTTATTGGAAACCCCAATAAAGAGATATTGGCAAATCGTCGGTAAAATTCAAAACCAGCTTTCAGACTGTGTGGCAATGATGAAAAATAAAAACTAAGTACCAAAAAGATCGTCTGAAAACCTTTGCATACAGGTTTTCAGACGACCTTTCATGTTTACAGTTTTACCGTAATACTTTTACAGCTTTGCCAATGCCTGATTGAACGTTGCGCTCGGACGCATGGCTTGGGCGGCTTTTGCTGCGTCTGGGGCGTAGTAGCCACCGATGTCGGCTGCTTTGCCTTGTGCGGCGGAAAGCTCGGCAACGATTTTCGCTTCGTCGGCGGTCAGGGTTTTTGCCAACGGCGCAAACGCTGCTTTCAATTCCGCGTCTTTATCCTGCGCTGCCAGTTCTTGCGCCCAATAGAGGGTGAGGTAGAAATGGCTGCCGCGGTTGTCGAGTTCGCCTGCTTTGCGTTTGGGCGATTTGTCGTTCAGAAGCAGTTTTTCGGTGGCGGCATCCAGTGTATCGGCGAGGACTTGGGCTTTGGTGTTGCCGGTTTTTTGCGCCAGATGTTCAAACGATACGGCGAGCGCGAGAAATTCGCCCAGCGAGTCCCAGCGCAGGTGGTTTTCTTCGAGGAACTGTTGGACGTGTTTCGGTGCGGAGCCGCCCGCGCCGGTTTCAAACATACCGCCGCCGTTCATCAATGGAACGATGGACAGCATTTTCGCACTGGTACCGAGTTCCAAAATCGGGAACAGGTCGGTCAGATAATCGCGCAGGACGTTGCCGGTTACGGAAATGGTGTCTTCGCCGTTTTTCAGACGACCCAAGCTGAACTTGGCGGCTTCTTCAGGCGCGAGGACGCGGATGTCGAGACCGTCGGTATCCAGTTCGGCAAGGTAGGCTTTGACTTTAACAAGCAGGCTTTTGTCGTGCGGACGGTTTTCATCGAGCCAGAACACGGCGGGCGTGTTGCTCAGACGGGCGCGGTTGACGGCGAGTTGTACCCAGTCTTTGACGGGCGCGTCTTTGGTTTGACACATACGCCAGATGTCGCCTGCTTCAACGTCGTGCTGCATCAGGACTTTTCCTGCCACATCAATAACTTGAACCTGACCGTCGGCTTCGATTTCGAAAGTTTTATTGTGCGAACCGTATTCTTCGGCCGCCTGCGCCATCAGACCGACGTTGGGAACGGTACCCATGGTCGTCGGATCGAACGCACCGTGTTCGCGGCAGAAGTCGATGGTTGCCTGATAAACGCCTGCATAGCTGCTGTCGGGAATCACGGCTTTGGTGTCTTGCGCTTTGCCGTCTTTGTCCCACATACGGCCGGAATTGCGGATCATCGCAGGCATGGAAGCATCAACGATGACATCGCTAGGAACGTGCAGGTTGGTGATGCCTTTGTCGGAATCGACCATCGCCAAATCAGGGTTGGCAGCGTAAACGGCGGCGATTTCGGCTTCGACGGCAGCGCGGGTGTCCGCATCCAGTTTGTCCAGATTGGCAAGCAGGTTGCCGAAGCCGTTGTTGACGTTGACGCCGGCGGCAGCCAGTTTGTCGCCGAATTTTTCAAAGACGGGCGCGAAGAACACTTTGACGGCGTGTCCGAAGATAATCGGGTCGGACACTTTCATCATGGTGGCTTTCATGTGCAGCGAGAACAATACGCCTTTTGCTTTCGCGTCTTTTACTTGCTCGGCAAGGAAGGCGAGCAGGGCTTTTTTGCTCATCACGGTCGCGTCGATGATTTCGCCGGCTTTCAGGGCGACGGGCTCGCGCAACTCTTTCTTGTTGCCTTGTTTATCGGTGAACACGATGGATACGGAAGTCGCATCAGGTACGGTAACGGATTGTTCGTTATGGAAAAAGTCGCCGCTTTGCATGGTGGCAACGTGGGTTTTGGAGTCTTTCGTCCATGCGCCCATGCTGTGCGGATTTTTTTTCGCAAAGTTTTTCACCGCTTTCGGCGCGCGGCGGTCGGAGTTGCCTTCACGCAAAACGGGGTTGACCGCGCTGCCTTTGATGCGGTCGTAACGTTCGCGCACGGCTTTTTCTTCATCGGTTTGCGGGTCGGCGGGATAATCAGGGACGGCAAAGCCTTTTGCCTGCAATTCTTTAATCGCGGCGGTCAGTTGCGGTACGGATGCGCTGATGTTCGGCAGTTTGATTACGTTTGCATCGGGTTGTTTCACCAATTCGCCCAATTCGGCAAGCGCGTCGGGTACGCGCTGCGCTTCGGTCAGATGTTCGGGGAACGCCGCCAAAATGCGGCCGGACAGGGAAATATCGCTGGTTTTGACTTCGATACCGGCATGGCGGGTAAACGCCTGCACAATCGGCAGCAGGGATTGGGTCGCCAGCGCGGGGGCTTCGTCGGTATGGGTGTAGATAATGGTGGCTTTGCTAGTCATGGGATATTCTCTTGTAGGTTAGGTTTTTCTTTTCGAATGCGGCACAAAAGCGCGCTGCGTGGCTATTATGGCATATTTCGGCAGGCTTGGGATATGGTTTTAATATGTTATCAAGCGGCTTGTAAAAAGGTCGTCTGAAACGGCTGTGATAGCGTTTTCAGACAACCTTTGGTGGAGTTTAACTCAGATTATTGGGCATATTTTTTACCCAAAGCTTCAGCAGCTTTTTGTACTTCCTGATTGGCTTGGCGTAAAACCGTTTCCATATTGTGGGTTTTGTCTTGGTATGCCTTCATGAATTGGACAGCTTCTTTGTCTTTCATGTCAATCTTTAGGGCAGTAGCATTTTCGCTGGACAGGATGATCATTTCATTGGCTGTTTTGCTTGTTTGCAGCATACGATCAAGAACGGCTTTGACTTCAGCATCTTGAATATTGAGTTTCTCGACATCTTGAAGGTATTTATCAAGAGCGGGTGTCAACTCTTTGACAGCTGCAAGTGCGGCTGCTTCATCACCTTGTAATGCCGTTTGTTGCAGCTTGGAAGCCATTTGCGCAATTTTTTGTGCTTCCGCTCCTGAGATATATTCCATGAATTTCTTCAGGTCTTCCAAACCGGTTGGCGATTTTTTGTCGGAAATGGTAATCGGCTCTGCCAATTTAGGATCGGGAACGGGGAATTTATTGATGATTTCAGCGTATTTGCCGGAGAGGGTAACTTCGCCCTCGGCTGTTTGTACGGTAGTGGGTTTGCTGTCAGCCGATTTGCCGGAGTCGCCACAGGCTGCTAATGCCGCAGCGATGAATAATGCCAAGCCGAATTTGGTTAAGGTGTTCATAAGATTCCTTTGAAGAAATAGGCAGAGAATTGATACCATCGAAATGATAGACAGTTCATTCTAACACGGACTTAATTGATATACTTAAGGCTATTTGAATGGAATGGTAGGTTTTTATAGTGGGTCAACTTCAAATCACAACAAAGTAATACCCTGTGCTGGTCTAATAAACTTAACCCACTATATAAAAAAGGTCGTCTGAAAACCGCTATCCTTTAAAGGGAAATGGTTTTCAGACGACCTTTTGTCTTAATCGTTCAATCCGGTTTTATTCTTCGTCACCCGTATCGCTGATACTGATGCTGTGTTCCATCCGGCTCGGGTGGACTTTCAAGCCGCCGCAGCCGGATTTCTCGGCGGACAGGCGGTCGAGGTAGGCTTGGTCGATGTCGCCGGTTTGATAGATGCCGTTGAAACAGGACGAATCGAAGGACTCGATTTTCGGATTGAGTGCTTTGACGACGGCTTCCAAATCGCTCAAACTTTGGAAAACGATGCCGTCCGCGCCGATTTCGGCGGCAATTTCCGCCGCGCTGCGCCCGTTGGCAATTAATTCTTCGCGTGTGGGCATGTCGATGCCGTACACATTGGGATAGCGCACTTCGGGGGCGGCGGAGGCGATATAGACTTTGCGTGCGCCCGCTGCGCGTACCATTTCGACGATTTCGCGGCTGGTCGTCCCGCGCACGATGGAGTCGTCCACCAGCAACACGCTTTTGCCTTCAAACTCGGTTTCCATCGGGCTGAGTTTTTGGCGCACGGATTTTTTGCGCGTCGCCTGGCCGGGCATGATAAAGGTGCGGCCGATATAGCGGTTTTTAATCAAACCTTCGCGGTAAGGTTTTTTGAGGTGGACGGCAAGTTCCATCGCGCTGGGGCGGCTGGTGTCGGGAATGGGCATCACGACGTCGATGTCGTCCACGGGCAGCTCGCGTTTGATTTTTTCCGCTAAGGACACGCCCATGTCCAAGCGCGATTGGTAAACCGATACGCCGTCGATCACGGAGTCGGGACGGGCAAAATAGACGTATTCAAACAGGCAGGGACTGAGTTTGGCGCGGTCGCTGCATTGACGGGCAATCAGTGTGCCGTCAAAGCCGACGAATACTGCTTCGCCCGGCTGGATATCGCGTTCCAAATCGTAGGCAAGCGCATTGAAGGCAACAGATTCGGAGGCGACGGCATAGGATTTTCTGCCTGCTTCGTCGGTTTGAGAACCCAACACCAGAGGACGGATGCCGTAAGGATCACGAAAAGCGACCATGCCGTAGCCCGCAATCATGGCAACCACGCCGTATGCGCCACGCACAAGGCGGTGGACTTCGGCAATAGCGTTGAAAATATTGTCGATATTGAGCCGGTGGGGATTGGCGTTTTTAGAGACTTCGCGGCGCAATTCGTGCGCGAATACGTTGAGCAAGACCTCGGAATCGGAGCTGGTGTTGACGTGGCGCAGGTGTTTGTTGCACACGTTTTCATACAGTTCGGCGGTATTGGTGAGGTTGCCGTTGTGCGCCAAAACGATGCCGAAAGGCGAGCTGACGTAGAAAGGTTGCGCCTCCGCGCTGCTGCCCGCGTTGCCCGCCGTAGGATAACGGACATGGGCGATGCCCGCGTTGCCGATCAAATCGCGCATATTGCGTGTGCGGAACACTTCGCGCACCATGCCTTTGCCTTTGTGCATGTGAAACGTGCCGCCTTCGGCCGTTACAATGCCCGCCGCATCCTGCCCCCTGTGTTGCAACATCTGCAAACCGTCGTACAGAAGCTGGTTTACCGGCTCATGGCTGACCAAACCTAATACACCGCACATATCGTCTTCTCCGAATTCGAGGTTAACTTGGAAACTAGAATTATAGAATAAATCGGACAAAGTTGCCCAAATTGTTGACAATATTTTCATGTCAACCCCAAAAATACGGAAACGTCGTCTGAACAAACGGCTGGAGTTTTTCAGACGACCTTTGCGGCAGACCATCCCTATTTCAATATACAATAGCAGCTCAAACCCTATTCCTACCACACCATGACTGCCAACCGCACCCTCATCATCTCCGTCTTCATCGTCGCCAGTTGCGGCCTCGCCTACGAACTCATCATCGCCGCGCTGGCGAGCTATCTTTTGGGCGACAGCATTTTGCAGTTTTCCTCCGTCATCGGGCTTTATCTCTTCTCGATGGGCATAGGCGCGCACCTGACCCGCTACATCAAAGACGAAGACGTGCTGCACCGCTTTATCGAAATCGAACTTTTGGTCGGCATCATCGGCGGCATTTCCGCGCTGGCATTATTCGTCGCCTTCGGGCTTTCCGCCGCCCCGTTCCGCACCCTGCTCTACGCCTTCGTACTGATTGTCGGCGCGGTCGTCGGCATGGAAATCCCGTTGGTGATGCGCGTGTTAAACCGCAAAGGCGCAGAATTTAAAGAACTCGTTTCCAAAGTCCTGACCTTCGACTATTTGGGCGCACTCGCTGTTTCCCTGCTCTTCCCGCTTCTCTTAGCCCCCAAACTCGGCATGGCGCGTTCCGCCCTCTTGTTCGGCATCCTCAACGCCGCCGTCGCCTACCTGACCGCGCGCGTATTCAAAGCCGAATTGCCCCGCTACCGCGCCATCCGCCTGCGCGCGCTGATTGTCTTGTCCGTCCTCGCCGCCGCCTTCGCCTACGCCGACCGCATCTCCTTCAAAGCCGAACAAAGCTATTTCGGTGACCCCGTCGTCTATCAAAGCCACTCGCCCTACCAACGGCTCGTCGTTACCCGCTGGAAAGACGACACCCGCCTCTACATCAACGGCAACCTGCAATTCTCCTCGCGCGACGAAGCCCGTTACCACGAAGCCCTCGTCCTGCCCGCCATGCAGATGGTTTCCCACACCTCCCGCATCCTCATCCTCGGCGGCGGCGACGGGCTGGCGGCGCGCGAAGTCTTGAAATACCCGCAGGTCAAACACGTTACCCTGGTCGATTTAGACCCCGACATGACCGCTACCTTTAAAACCTCCGCCGCCTTAAGCGCGCTCAACCAAGGCTCGCTATCCCATCCCAAAATGCACGTCGTCAACGACGATGCCGCCAAATGGCTGGAGGGGTCGTCTGAAAAATTCGATGTCATCATCATCGACCTACCCGACCCGTCCAATTTCTCACTGGGCAAACTCTACTCCGTCCCCATGTACCGCCTCGTCGCCCGCCATCTTCATCCGCAGGGCAAAATCGTCGTCCAATCCACCTCGCCCTACTTCGCCCCCAACGCCTACTGGTCGGTCGTCGCCACCCTCGAAGCCGCCGGCCTTTCCACCGCGCCTTATCACGTTTACGTCCCCTCCTTCGGCGAATGGGGATTTGTATTAGCAGGCTTCGATAAGCAATTCCCCGTCCCGCAGAAATTCGACGTTCCCACACGTTATCTAAACGCCCAAACCGCCGCCGAAATGTTCCGCTTCCCGCCCGATATGGCAAGGCGCAAGGTCGAGCCGAACTATCTGAACAACCAAATCCTCGTCAGCTATTTCGAAAGCGACTGGCACAACGTCATCCGTTGAGCTTTTTCCCAAAACAAAGGTCGTCTGAACATTTTCAGACGACCTTTTGACTACCGGCTTTCAACTCTTTCTCTTATTTTTTCGAATTTGCCAACCCAAAGTCGGGCTATAGCTAAATTATAGTAGATTAAATTTAAACCAGTACGGCGTTGCCTCGCCTTGCCGTACTATTTGTACTGTCTGCGGCTTCGTCGCCTTGTCCTGATTTTTGTTAATCCACTATACTTTTTTTCAGATACGCAATTTACCGGTTGTCGTCATTCCTGTGCAGACGGCAATCCATTTTTGAAATTCAGAAACTGTTTTTCAAACCAAGGTTTCTCAAGTTTTACGATAGACTCCCGCCGTAGCCTGTCCTCGCGTAGGCGGGGGCGGGAATGACGGAATTTAATGATATGCCGGAATTAAAATTAAGTATGTTTGCTAGATTCGGAAGACGTTTCGAATAGGATGTCGCATCATGAGCTTTGCCAGCGAAAACTTTCCTTCCCGCCGTTCGTCCGACTGCTGCAATCTGGAGACACAGCCTGCACCACGACAACTTTTCAAACGTTCCATCAAACCCACCCCTAAAGTGAACGCTTGCTCCCCGCATTCGCCCGCGAAAACCGTTACCCCAAAATCCAAAAGGTCGTCTGAATCTTTCAGACGACCTTTCTTCCTATACATCATTCCTTACCTGCACTCAAGCCCAGAAATCGCGTGGCGGATCGAGAACAGGTTTGACAATACCAGTGCGGATGGCGAAGTCGCCGAAGCCTTCGTCGTCGAGGCGGTTTTGCGCCCAGTTTCCGACCCAGCCGTCGACGATTTCGAGGATTTCGGGTTCGGTGATGTTTTCTTTGAACAGGCGCGGGATGCGGGTGCCTTCGCGGTTGCCGCCTGCGTAGAGGTTGTAGCGACCGACGGCTTTGCCGACCAAGCCGATTTCGGCGAGCATGGCGCGGCCGCAGCCGTTGGGGCAGCCGGTGACGCGCAGGACGATGTATTCGTCTTCCAAGCCGTATTTGGCGAACATTTCGTCGATTTTGTCGGAGAACGACGGCAGGAAGCGTTCGGCTTCCGCCATCGCCAGCGGACAGGTCGGCAGGGCGACGCACGCCATGGAGTTTTCGCGCTGGATGGTGATGGATTTGCTGATTAAGCCGTGTTCTTTGGCGATTTTGTCTATGGTGTCTTTCAGCTCGGGCGGAACGTTGGCGACGACGAGGTTTTGGTTGGCGGTCAGGCGGAAGTCGCCGGGATGGATTTTGGCGATTTCGCGCACGCCGGTTTTCAACGGTCTGCCGGGATAGTCGAGCAGGCGGCCGTTCTCGATGAACAGGGTCAGGTGCCAGTTGCCTTCGAGGCCTTTAACCCAGCCGATGTGGTCGCCGCGATGGGTGAAGGCGTAGGGGCGGATGGGTTGGAATTTGATGCCCATGCGCTTTTCGACTTCTTCTTTGAACACTTCGACGCCGACACGCTGGAGGGTATAGCGGGTGCGCGCGGCTTTGCGGTCGCTGCGGTTGCCCCAGTCGCGCTGGGTGCTGACGACGGCTTCGGCGGCGTTGAGGGTGTATTCGAGGGGGACGAAGCCGAATTCGTAGGAGGTGTTAGGATAGGTTTTGGTGTTGCCGTGTTCGCTGGATAGCCCGCCGCCGACAAGGACGTTGAAGCCGACAAGTTTGCCGTTTTCTTCGATGGCGACGAAGCCTAAGTCGTTGGAATGGATGTCCACATCGTTGTCGGGCGGGATGACGACGGCGGTTTTGAATTTGCGCGGCAGGTAGGTTTTGCCCAAAATCGGTTCGACGTCGTCGGCAATTTCTTTGTTGCGCGGCTCGGTCGGTTCGGTGGTGAACACTTTTTCACCGTCCAGCCAGACATCGGCGTAAGCCATGGTGCGCGGCAGAAGGTGCATACTGATGCGTTTCGCCCATTCGTAGGCTTCTTGGTGCAGCGGGCTTTGAACGGGATTGCTGGTGCAGAGTACGTTGCGGTTGACGTCGCTGGCGGTGGCGATGGAATCGAGGCCGAGTTTGTGCAGGGACTGGTGCGCCAGTTTCAAATCGGTTTTTAAAATACCGTGGTATTGGAAGGTTTGGCGGTTGGTCAGGCGGATGGAACCGTAAATGGTGTGGTCGCCGGCAAATTCGTCTATGCCCAGCCACTGCGCCGGCGTGATGATGCCGCCGGGCAAGCGACAGCGCAACATCATGTTTTTTAAGGGTTCGAGTTTTTGGTCGGTACGCTCGGCACGGATGTCGCGGTTGTCCTGCTCGTACATGCCGTGGAAACGGATAAGCTGGAAATTGTCGGCGGTAAAGCCGCCGGTAAAGTCGTCGGTCAAATCGTCTTTGATGGTACCGTGCAGATAGTCGCTGCGGTCTTTCAGGGCTTCGTTGCCGGAAAGCGGGGTGTCGGGCAGTTTGGCGCGCGGGTCGGCGGTGGTAGTCATAGGGTGCTCCTTATTCTCAGTTTGGAGCTACTTTAATCAGGTCGTCTGAAAATGGGAAAGAATGGTTTGTTCGATTTAAAGATGATTTCGTTATATCCAAAAGATTACCTGTAATGTAGGGGCACACTGCACCAAATAGAAAAAAGGTCGTCTGAAAATATTTTCAGACGACCTTTAACAGGATATTTGGGATTTAGCGCACGCTGCAAGAAGTTTCTACACGGTTGCCGTACGGATCGGTAAAGCTGAAGGATGCTTCGCCGTTTTTCTCATGCCATTCCGCACCTTTGCCGAACAGGCCGCGGTTGGAAGTGTAGCGCGAGCCGGAACCGGAAACATCGGATGACAATACAGCGCGCTTGTCGTCAAGGCGCAATTCCAACTGATCGTTATTCAAGTTGCGGACATCAACAGACAATCCGTTCTCACAAGAGAAAGTGCGCAAACGGCGGGACTCTGATGTGCGACGGTTTTCTTCATAACGACGCTCTTCACGGCGCATCTCGTTACGATCGTAATTATCATCACGATTGTCGTAACGGTGTTCATGGCGATGCTCGTGACGGGAACCACGTTCGAAATCATAATCCATGTCGGGTGCGACACAGGCACCAAGGGATAATGCGGCGGCAACAGCCAGTAATACTTTTGATTTCATAAATATCTCCTAAATAGGAATTTGTCTGCTAAATGCGCTGCCATGTTATAAACATCTCCACCTCCAAACAAGCGGGATTACGCTAATTTACCCGATATTCCTAAAACCGGTTGTTTGCAGGCAAAAAAGATATTTTTAATGATATTAACCAACATGAGTTTACATGATTACCAAAAAAATCCGCACCATTTTCAGGTGCGGACAGTCGATCCAACCGGTATTTAACGCTGACGTGCCTTAAAGCGCGGGTTACTCTTACAAATAACGTAAACCTTACCCTTCCTGCGGACGATTTGACAGTCGCGGTGGCGTTTTTTCGCTGTTTTCAGTGAAGATAAAACTTGCATTATTTGTCCTTTCTAAATGAAGACATCATCGATTGGAAACGCTGATTGAACTTGCTCGCACGCCCTTCAGTGTTAACGTTTCGCTGTCTGCCGGTGTACACAGGATGAGATGCAGACGACGTATCCAGCGCGAAAAGCGGGTATTCTTTTCCATCTTTCCAAACCATCGTCTTACCATGCGTCTCCGCACAAGAGCGGATAAGCCAGCCTTCATTTGCACCGCTGTCGAAAAATAAAACAGTACGGTAATTATCAGGATGAATATTCGGTTTCATCAATCAATACTCCATAATTAATATGTTATAATATAACATTATACACTATTTTAAAAATATCGCAAGTTCCCTCCAAATACCTTTTCATAAAAAAGAAATACGGATAAGGCATTAAACCTTACCTGTACTTCTTTTTCATGTATTTTAACGGTTATTCAACAACATAACCTTCTTTATCCCAATGCGTTTTCTTCACCAGCTGATCGTTGGAATAAACCGATTCTGACTTTTTGGCCCCATCTTCGTACCATTCCAAAACAATACCATTACGACGACCATTAGAAATGCTGATTTCCGATAAAATACGACCATTTTCGTCCCAACTCAAAATCTCAGTCGGTTTATCGTTGACCATATTCATTTCCATCTTCGGACTGCCGTCCGGATACCATTGCTTCCAATAACCGTTGGCTTTGTCGTGTTTGAACTGGATCTCGCTTTCCTTCACCCCATTACGGTAATATCGCGAACCGGTTCCTTCGCTCAAACCGTTTTGATAAGGCATCACAGCAGATTTCTTACCGTTCGGATACCAGTTTGTCCATTCACCGTTCGGCTTGCTGTTTCTATAAGTCCCTACCATTTTTTTCTGTCCGTTAAAATGCCAAAGCGTCAACGCCCCATTATCTAACACAGGAACAAACACTTTAATTTGCTCTGCAGGAACTTCATACGGATCAGAATATTTCTTCATGGACGGGTAATAAAAATCCTGCGCCTTGGCAATACCTGATTGAACCGTATATTGTCGGACATATGCAACCGATGACATCGTTGCTGTAATTTTGCCATGTTGATTAAAATAAACAGAATGGGATTGCGCCCATGTTTGAGAAAATACGCCTAAAAGCAGTACGGCAGCCAAACTTTTTTGCCAATATTGAATCATTGTCAGATTATCCGGAAACTGGAGCCAATAATATCGCTCCTTAGATTAAATGTGCAGATTGAAGTATTCCGACGACACATCATTGTGTTTGTATCATTATAACTTTCATAGCATGGATTGTTAAACACAATATCCGTGCAGGCTGTTGATATAAAAGACAATAACTTCGAAAAATGGTTCAATTCAATACAAGCAGCATCAATACATCATTTAAAAACAGGTACCTATCATATTTATTAAGGATGCTTATAAACTAGGTAAATATTTTCTAATACATAGCAAGCCCCAAAATCCATAAAAACAAACAGCCGCTTCCCTTAGATAAGGAAGCGGCTGTTTATCTAATAAATTAAGCAAGTGCTTTTTGTAAATCTGCCAATATAGAATTTAACCCGGCTTTAACTTCTTCCGCCTTTGCAGCAGGATGACCGTTTGCATCCAAAGAATCACGGCTGAAGCGGTCGACATAAGGCGCAAAGGTATCTTTCAGCTTCAACAGTTTCACCACATCGGAACGGGTGTAACGATCGCCGCCGTAACCGACAACGATACCGTTCTCATGTTGCCACTGGGCAAATTGTGACGGGCTGATTTGCACCAGTTCGCACATTTCGTCCAGCGAGAAATAACGTTTTGCAGGAATAACGGGATTAGCGTTGTTTGTCATAGTAATGCTCCACCATGCCTTTGAGTTTTTGGCTGGCATGGAAAGTTACTACGCGGCGGGCGGTAATCGGTACTTCTTCGCCGGTTTTCGGATTACGGCCGGGACGTTGAGGTTTGTCGCGCAACTGAAAATTACCGAAACCGGAAATTTTGATTTCTTCGCCGCGTGCCAAAGTGCTGCGGATTTCTTCAAAAAAGAGTTCGACGATTTCTTTGGCATCGTTTTTGGTTACATTGCTGACTTTATCTACCAAAATATCGGCCAATTCGGCTTTAGTTAATGTCATATTATTACCTTCTGTTGTAACAGGTGCAGATTATTACTAATTTCTATTTAAAATTCAAGCGAATATTTATTTTTTAGCTGCGAAGTTGCGCTCCCGCAGCAGTTGCCGCGTCAATCAGTTTTCCGATAACCGGCTCGACTGTTTCATCCGTCAGCGTGTTTTCCATATCCTGCAAAATCACTTTAACCGCCATGCTCTTCATCCCTTCAGGCAGTCCCGTACCGCGATACACGTCAAATACGCTGATTTCCTGTACCAACTTGTTTGCCGCGCCATTCAAGGCGGCCAACAAATCATCATGGGTCATGGTTTCAGGCATCACAAAAGCCAAATCCCTGCGCACCGGCTGAAATTTCGATACTGCCTGATAACGCGTTTTTTCGCGTTCCAACACGGCTGCCATATCGATTTCAAATACCAGCGGTGCTTGCGGCAAGTCGTATTTTTGCAGCCATTTCGGATGCAATTCGCCGACAAAGCCGATGACCTGTCTGTCTGAAACGATATTGGCAGCGCGGCCTGGATGCAGGGCGGGATGTTCGGTTTTGACGAACTCAACTGCTTTGTTTTTCAACAGATTTTCTACATCGGCCTTGATGTCGTAAAAATCCGCGTTGCGCGTTTTCTCACCCCATTGTTCGGGCATCGCCGCACCGTACCACAGGCCGCCGATGCGTTCGTTTTGCACAAACCGGTCGTCTGAACCTTTGCTGAACACGCGGGCGATTTCAAACACGCGCACGCGGTTTTGCTTGCGGTTCAGATTGTTTTGCAAAATTTCCACCAAGCCGCCGATAAGCGTGGAACGCATCACGGCATACTGCGCCGCCAGCGGGTTTTGCAGGCGGATGGGGTTGTCGTTTGCGGCAAAATCAAGTTCCCACTGCTCGTCAACAAAGGCATAGCTGACCACTTCGCGGTAGCCGCGCGCCGCCATTTCGTTATAAACGGCAAAACGCGGACGGCGGGTTTCGGGCAGCGCCAGCATTTTCAGACGACCTGACGTGTAATCGTCGGGGATATTTTCATAGCCGTAAACGCGGCCGATTTCTTCAATCAAATCGGCTTCGATTTCGATGTCGAAACGAAAGCTCGGCGCGGTAACGCGGAAGCCTTCCGCCGTTTTTTCAGGCTGCAAGCCCAAGTGCTGCAAAATGGTTTCCACCTGCTCGGCAGGAATATTCACGCCCAACACGGTTTTCAGACGACCCAAACGCAATTCAACCTGTTTGTTTTCAGGTAGCCTGCCCAACGCTTCCACCATTTCGCCTGCCGCACCGCCGCAGATTTGCAAAACCAATTCGGTAGCGCGCTCGATGGCATCGGCCTGCAAACGGTAATCCACGCCGCGCTCAAAGCGGAACGACGAATCCGAGCCAAAACCGTATTGGCGCGATTTGCCGGCGATGATTTCAGGCGCAAACCAAGCCGCTTCCAGCACGATATTTTGTGTGTCGTCTGAAACCGCGCTTGCCGCGCCGCCCATCAGGCCTGCCAAACTCAACGCGCCTTTTTCATCGGCCACTACCAGCGTGTTTTCAGACAGGGAGACGGTTTTCTCGTTCAGGCATTCCAGCGTTTCACCTTCGCGCGCGCGGCGGATGTGCAGGCTGCCTGAAAGTTTGTCGGCATCGAAAACATGCATCGGCTGACCGATTTCCAGCATCACATAATTGCCGATATCCACCAGCGCAGACAGGCTGCGGATACCGCTGCGCTCCAAACGCTGCTTCATCCAATCCGGCGTAGCGGCGCGCGCGTTCACGTTTTCAATCACGCGGCTGATAAAGCGGCCGCAATCGGCAGGCGCATCAATCTGCACAGGCTGTTTGCGGCTACCTGTGATTGGCGCGGCATGGATTGCAGGTTGCTTGAACGCGCAGCCGGTCAGCGCGGACACTTCACGCGCAATGCCTTTGATGCTCAGGCAGTCGGCACGGTTCGGCGTGATTTTCAGCGTGAACACCGTGTCGTCCAAATCCAGATATTCGCGGATGTTTGTGCCGACGGGAGCGTCTTGCGGCAGAATGTGCAGGCCGTTCACGCCGTCGTCGGGCAGACCAAGTTCATCAGTGGAACACAACATCCCGTTCGACACCACGCCGCGCATCTTGGTCGGCTTGATTTTGAAATTGCCCGGCAACACCGCGCCCGGCAACGAACACGGCACTTTGATGCCCGCTTTCACATTCGGCGCACCGCACACAATCTGCACCAACTCACCCGTACCCGCATCAACTTGGGTAACGTTCAAACGATCGGCATCCGGATGTTTTTCAACGGATTTCACTTCGGCAATCACCACGCCTGTAAACGCCGGCGCGGCAGTCTCGGCTTCTTCCACTTCCAAGCCGGACATGGTTAACAGATGTTCCAGCTTATCGGCGGAAAGTTCGGTATCGGCTTGGGTTTTCAGCCATGAGTAGGAGAATTGCATGTTATGTTCTCAATCAACTAATTAACTTTTTTATCAGATTTTGTTTTCAGACGACCTGTTTGTTTAGGGGCGCAGACTGCTTTTTGGAGTTTCAACCAGCTTGAAATTTTTCAATCGTTATCGTTTGTACAGGGAACAGGCCAAATCTTTGTTGTATGGCTTGCACGGCAACTTCCGATGTATCGATGCCAATCCATTCTCTCCCTAAATTTTGCGCCGCCCACAAGGTTGAGCCACTGCCTGCAAAACAGTCTAAAATAATAGAGTCAGGGAGAGATGATTGAGCAATGATCATTTCCAACATTTGAGCGTTTTTTTCAGTCGGATAAACAGGGTAAACAGGATCTTTATACTGCCAAATATCCTGTATCTTTTTTCCCTTATGCTCATCGGCAAATTTTTTTATACGCGGAACACCATTTTTTGACCACTCTAATAATCCCTGTTCATCCAACCTGTCCAATTCGGATGGGGGACTGCGCCAATGTCTGCCCTTCGGAGGCAACATTCCACGCCACATTCCACCTGTTTCCCCATTTCGCGTTTCACCTGGCGCATGGACGGGAACAGTGTTATAACGCCGCCCATTCTCATCAACCTTCTGGAACATTTCTATTTTGTCTTCATCGGTTAGTGGAATGGTAATGTTGTTGAAAATATTTTTTTTAGCGTTTTTGGCATAAAACAAAACCATATCTTTTTCATTACCGAATGCCCGCCGTACAAAATTTTTAGGGTTCGATTTAATTCGGGCTATATCATTTTTAAAGTTTTCCGCACCAAAGACTTCATCCATAATAATTTTCAGATAATGCCCGACTTTACTATCAATATGCACATAAATTGATCCACAAGGCGACAATAATTCACGCATTAAAATCAGGCGTTCACGCATAAATTCCAAATATTCTTCCATACTGCGACTATCAGAATATGCGGTAATACCGTAATTAGTACGGCTTATGGTACTACTCCGTCCATCTGATACAGTAAAATTTTGTTGTGTGTTATACGGCGGATCAATGTAAATCAAATCAATCCGTTCACGATAGCCGCTCTTAAGCAAGGCGGAGAGCGCATGGAAATTGTCGCCGAAAAACAAAAGCGGAAGCGGTTTATTTAAGGCAAGCGGCGGAATTCTTTCAGCTTGTGCGATAATCTGATTTTCAGACTGCTTGTTGGGATAAATAAGCTGCATGGTCATACCGAAAATAAATAATCTCTCAACAAAACAGCAGACACAACCACTTCGTTATTGTCAAAGCGAGCAAGATCAGTAAACATTCTATTCCTACCTGCAATGTATAAAACACCGTCTAAAATTGCGATGGTTTTAACCCGATGAGAACAAGGCGCAAGCGACGCGCGCATAGTTGCCAATGCGTCATTAAATTGAGCATTCTGATGTCCACCGAAATCGGTTAAAAACTTGGCTTCGCCGATGATAAAAGTCTGATTAAATTTAGCGATAAAATCCAATCCCTTATTATGTTGATAGCCCAAATGTGTTTTGGCAAATACTTCCATTGCCCTATCACCGGCATTAAACACAATATTTCCTTGATAATTCAGAAATTCATCTACATTATCAGTAACCGGCACACCCAATGCACCGCTGGCAATCCAATTTTTAAACAATGGGCCGATTTGGCGGTTGGTTTCTTTAGGAACAGTAGTTTTGTCCAAAATCTCATCAAAACCCATTTCAATCAATATCCCCGCCAAACGGCTTACAGTAGCAGGATTGCGGTCAATCGCAGTTTTGTCCCGTTTTAGGTAGGCAACATAGCTGTCTTTAATCGGAAATATTTCCTGTTTGAGCAAAACGTGCAGCAACTTTTTACCGTCCCGATTATCCAGATGTATGCGAATTTCGTTTTGAGTTTGTAAAGGTAATTCTCGGCGCAAATTAATTGACATGGGATACACACGGTAGAGTTGATCCAGGTAATTACTTTGAGCTGCCAACTCAATACTTTTTCGTGTCCATAAATTCATATGTTCTATTTCCCTTTTTCAGATGACCAAACCTCCGTTATCTTGCAAACTGCTTCAAAAAGTTCAAATCGTTATCAAAAAACAGCCGCAAGTCATTCACGTTGTAACGCAGCATAGCGAAACGGTCGAGACCGATGCCGAAGGCGAAACCGGTGTATTTTTCGGGGTCGATATTCACGTTTTTCAATACATTGGGATGCACCATGCCACAGCCGCCGACTTCCAGCCATTTGCCGTTTTCGCCCATGATGTCGATTTCGGCGGACGGTTCGGTGAACGGGAAGAAAGACGGACGGAAACGCACTTGCAAATCATCGCGTTCGAAAAAGCGGCGGATGAAATCGGTGAACACGGCTTTCAAATCGGCGAAGGTTACGCCCTCTTCCACCCACAGGCCTTCGGCTTGGTGGAACATGGGCGAGTGTGTTGCATCGCTGTCCACGCGGTAAACGCGGCCGGGGGCGATAATGCGGATGGGCGGCTCTTTTTTGTCGAGCATGTAGCGGATTTGAATCGGGGAAGTGTGCGTGCGCAAAACATCGCCGTTTTCAACGTAGAACGTATCCTGCATGGCGCGCGCCGGGTGGTTTGCGGGGATGTTCAGGGCTTGGAAGTTGTGGAAATCGTCTTCGATTTCCGGGCCATCCGCCACTTCAAAACCCATACCGTGAAAGAGTTCCACTACACGTTGCAAAGTCAGGGTTACGGGATGCAGACCGCCGTTTTCCTGCGCGCGTCCGGGCAGGGTAATATCGAGTGCTTCGGCGGCAAGCTGGGCTTGCAGTTTAGCTTCGTTGAGCGCATCGCGTTTATTGTTAAAGGCCGTCTGAAACTGGTTTTTGCACTCATTGATATGCGCACCTATGGTTTTGCGCTCTTCAGGCGACATTTGACCTAAGGTTTTCAGAAGTCCGGTCAACTCGCCGGTTTTACCAAGATAACGGGCTTTGATTTGTTCTAGAGCGTTGAAGTCTTGCGCAGCTTCTACTGCGGCAATGCCTTCTGCAACGATACGGTTTACATTTTCCATAGTGGTTTTATCGTCTGTCGGTTGATGATGGGTCGTCTGAAACAATGAGGCCGCCTGTATGGTTTGGTGTTGCCAAACTTTTCAGACGACCTTTTATCGTTTACGGCCAATCCGTTTGATAGAATCGGCGTATTTTAGCGCAAATCAATTCAAAAAAATAGACTTTAAAGAAAGAAAATCAATCACATAGACTTTCTTCAAACAAAGAAAAAAGGAAGCCGTAGCTTCCTTTTTAAATTTTTTTGGATTAAGCAGCCAAAGCAGCTTTAGCTTTCTCAACCAATTGTGCAAAAGCGGCTTTGTCAAATACAGCCAGATCAGCCAATACTTTGCGGTCGATTTCGATAGAGGCGCGTTTCAGACCGTTCATGAATTTGCTGTAAGACAGACCATTTTCACGGGCACCTGCATTGATACGGACAATCCACAATTGACGGAATTGGCGTTTGCGTTGACGACGGTCACGGTATGCGTATTGACCGGCTTTCATTACCGCTTGCTTGGCAACGCGGTATACGTTTTTACGACGACCGCGGTAGCCTTTGGCTAACGCGAAGATTTTTTGGTGACGGGCACGAGCGGTTACACCGCGTTTTACGCGTGGCATATTCTAAACTCCTTAAGCGTAGGGTAACATTTTAGCAACAGAAGCCAAATCGCGATCGTTTACCATAGAGGTACCGCGCAATTGGCGTTTGTTTTTAGTGGTCTTTTTAGTCAAGATGTGGCGTTTGAACGCATGAGCGCGTTTTACACCGCCGTTACCCAGTACTTTGAAGCGTTTTTTCGCGCTAGACTTGGTTTTCATTTTAGGCATGGGAAAACTCCATTCGTTATTAGATAAGGCATTAGGGGGTTTTAAAACATTGGTTTCAAACACTTGAACCCAAAATGCCACGGTTTTTGCCGCCAATCAAAAGCTTACTCCGAAGCGGCAATCGGAGTAAGCTGAGAATTATAACTTTATTTTTTCTTCGGGGCAATCATCATCACCATTTGACGACCTTCCATTTTAGGGAAGGATTCGATTTGGGCCACTTCCGCCAAATCTTCTTTTACGCGCTCTAAAAGTTGCGCACCGAGTTGCTGGTGAGCCATTTCACGACCACGGAAACGGAGTGTTACTTTGACTTTATCGCCGTCAGCCAAGAAGCGGTTGATGTTGCGCATTTTGATTTGATAATCGCCTTCATCGGTACCCGGACGGAATTTGATTTCCTTAATTTGTACCTGCTTCTGGTTTTTCTTGGCTTCGTCGCGTTTCTTGGCTTGTTGGTATTTATATTTACCATAATCCATCAGTTTGCATACAGGCGGCTTGGCAGTAGGGGAAATCTCTACCAAATCCACATCCTGCTCTTCGGCCATAGCCAAAGCTTCACGAACCGATACGACACCAAGCTGTTCGCCTGACTCACTGATTAAACGCACTTCTTTGGCGGTAATTTCGCCATTGATTCGTGCTTCGCGTTCTTGAGCGATGATGAATACTCCTATAAAAATTAATGGTTGACGAGGGCGTCTGCGATTTCTTGCTGCAGTTGCGCAATGAAATCATCCAAATCCAAAGAACCCAAGTCTTCTGCTTTACGGCGCACGGCCACTTTGTTTTCTTGCTTCTCTTTATCGCCGACAACGATTTGATAAGGGAAGCGGTATTGGCTGTTATCGCGGATTTTGTAACCGATTTTTTCGTTACGCAAATCCAGCTCTACACGGAAGCCGGCGGCTTGCAATTTAGCAGCCACTTCACAGCAGTAATCCGCTTGATTTTCGGTGATATTCATAATCACCATTTGAACCGGCGCCAACCACAACGGGAAAGAACCTGCATGGTTTTCAATCAAAATACCGATAAATCGTTCCAAAGAACCCAAAATGGCGCGGTGCAACATTACCGGACGGGCGCGGTCATTGTTTTCGGTTACATATTCTGCATCTAAGCGTTCCGGCAATACAAAGTCCAGTTGCAGCGTACCACACTGCCAAGAACGTCCCAATGCGTCTTTGACGTGATATTCGATTTTAGGTCCGTAGAACGCGCCTTCACCCGGCAACTCGTCCCATTCCACGCCGCAAGCAGTCAATGCTTCGCGCAGACCTTGTTCTGCCTTATCCCACACGTCGTCTGAACCTGCGCGCTTCTCAGGACGCAGTGAAAGCTTGACGGATACATCATGGAAACCGAATTGCTTGTAAATACGAACCAGCAATTCATTGAATGCGCGCGCTTCGCTAACGATTTGATCTTCTGTGCAAAAAATATGCGCATCGTCTTGTACAAAACCGCGAACACGCATCAGTCCATGTAATGCACCACTCGGCTCGTTGCGATGGCAAGAACCAAATTCTGCCAAACGCATCGGCAAATCGCGGTACGAGCGCAAGCCGTTATTGAAAATCTGGACATGTCCCGGGCAGTTCATCGGTTTAACCGCGTATTCGCGCTTTTCCGAACTGGTTACGAACATATTGTCTTTGTAGTTATCCCAGTGACCGGATTTTTCCCAAAAGGTTTTATCCATGATTTGGGGGGTTTTGACTTCTTTGTAACCGGCGGCATTCAGCTCTTTACGCATATGCTGCTCGATAGTCTGCCACAAAGCCCAACCTTTGGGATGCCAAAACACCATACCCGGCGCTTCGTCCTGCAAGTGGAACAAATCCAGTTGCTTGCCCAATTTGCGGTGGTCGCGTTTTTCTGCTTCTTCAATACGCTGGATATAGGCTTTTAATTCATCTTTCGTCGCCCAAGCAGTGCCGTAAATACGTTGCAGCATTTCATTATTGCTGTCGCCACGCCAGTATGCACCTGCCAGCTTGGTCAGCTTGAAGTTTTTCAGGAAGCGGGTGTTCGGAACGTGCGGACCGCGGCACATATCGACATATTCCTGATGATGATACATACCCATTGCTTCAACTTCGGGCATATCTTCAATCAGGCGCAGTTTGTATTCTTCGCCGCGATCTTGGAAAATTTTGATGGTTTCGGCGCGCGGAGTCATGATTTTGATTACATCATAATCCTGAGCAATCAATTCTTTCATACGCGCTTCAATAGCGGCAACATCTTCAGGCGTAAACGGTTTTTCCGTAGCAATATCGTAATAAAAGCCCTCTTCAATGACGGGGCCGATAACCATTTTTGCATTAGGATAGAGCTGCTTGACCGCATGACCGACAAGGTGGGCGCAAGAGTGGCGGATGATTTCAACGCCTTCTTGGTCTTTCGGGGTAATGATTTGGACGGTTGAATCTTCGGTAATCGGATCGCACGCATCGACCAATTTGCCGTTTACCTTACCCGCCACTGTCGCCTTCGCCAAACCTGCTCCGATAGACGCGGCAATCTGTGCCACGGTAACGGGCGATTCGTATTGGCGGACTGAGCCGTCCGGCAAGGTAATGTTCAACATCAAAAAAGCTCCAAAACATTAAAAAATAACGGCATAAATGCCGTTTGGGAAATTTGGTAGGCACGATTGGATTCGAACCAACGACCCCCACCATGTCAAGGTGGTGCTCTAACCAACTGAGCTACGTGCCTGTTTAACAGGGTTCGGATTATAGACGATACTTTGACGCAATGGCAAGCATGAAAACGAGGTTTCAGACGACATTGTCGGAACATTGTGATTTTTTTGAAACATTTTCAACAGTGAACATCTCGATACGAATAAGGTCGTCTGAAATATTCAAACACCGCTATTGCGATGAAAATCCTTTATAATCGCGTTTTTACCTCAATCGTTTGACTGCACGGCGGCTTCGCACGCCGTTTTCTATATTATAGATACAACCTATGCTCAAATTTACCTTACATAAAAAAGACGGTCATGCCCGACGCGGCACGCTGGAACTGAACCACGGCAAAATCGAAACGCCCGTATTTATGCCGGTCGGCACTTACGGCTCGGTTAAGGCGATGAATCCGCAAAACCTGCACGACATCAAGGCACAAATTATTTTGGGCAACACTTACCATTTATGGCTGCGCCCCGGTTTGGAAGTCATCGAACAATTTGGCGGCCTGCACGACTTTATCGGCTGGAACAAACCCATCTTGACCGACTCGGGCGGTTTTCAAGTTTTTTCGCTCTCCGATATGCGCAAACTCACTGAAGAAGGCTGCACCTTCCAAAGCCCGATCAACGGCGACAGACTCTTCCTCTCGCCCGAAATCTCCATGAAAATCCAAACCGTACTCAATTCCGACATTGTGATGCAGTTGGACGAATGCACACCGGGCGAAGCAACGCACGAACAGGCGCAAAAATCCCTGCAAATGAGCCTGCGTTGGGCAGAACGAAGCAAAAAAGCCTTTGAAGATTTGAAGAACCCGAATGCCCTATTCGGCATCGTGCAAGGCGCGATGTATGAAGATTTGCGCGAAGAATCGCTGCGCGGCTTGGAACAATTCGACTTCCCCGGCCTTGCCATCGGCGGACTGTCCGTCGGCGAACCCAAACCCGAAATGTACCGCATGCTGCGCGCCGTCGGATCGATGCTGCCCGAACACAAACCGCATTACCTGATGGGCGTTGGCACACCCGAAGATCTCGTTTACGGCGTGGCACACGGCGTGGACATGTTCGACTGCGTCATGCCCACCCGCAATGCGCGCAACGGCTGGCTGTTCACCCGTTTCGGCGATTTGAAAATCAAAAACGCTAAACACAAGCTCGACAAACGCCCGATAGACGAAAGCTGCACCTGCTACGCCTGCCAAAACTTCAGCCGCGCCTACCTGCACCACCTGCACCGTACCGGCGAAATCTTGGGCGCGCAACTCAACACCATCCATAACCTACATTTCTACCAAGTCATCATGGCGGAAATGCGCGAAGCCATCGAGCAAGGAAAATTTGCCGACTGGCAGGCGCAATTTCATGAAAACCGCGCCCGCGGAGTGGATTGAGATTTAACTATGCTTATCGAGGTCGTCTGAAAACATTTATCTTGATTGACCCTTTGCTTTTCAGACGACCTTTTGCACAAAATATCATTCAATATTAAAGAAAGAAACCATGCCCCGTTTCCTGCCAGAGCCTCCCCTCCCGTACACCGACCAAACCCGTACCGCCGTCCTACTGCTTAACCTCGGCACACCGGATGCTCCGACCGCGCAAGCCGTCAAACCTTACCTGCGCGACTTTTTATCCGACCAACGCGTGGTAGAACTGCCGAAGCTGTTGTGGCAACCGATTTTGCGTGGCCTGATACTGACGCTGCGCCCGAAAAAAAGTGCGCATGCCTATGAAAAAATCTGGTTTAAAGAAGGCTCGCCCTTATTGGTTTATACCGCACGCCAAGCCGAAGCCTTGGGCAAACTACTGCCGGATGTAACCGTCCGCTACGCCATGACTTACGGCAAACCGGGCGTTGACGACGTCTTGGCGGAATTGAAATCGCAAGGCATCGGTAATCTTTTGGTAGTCCCGCTTTATCCGCAATATGCGGCATCAAGCACAGGCGCGGCTTTGGATAAAGTGTTCTTGCAATTACTGCGCCAGCGCAACCAACTCAGCATACGCACAATATCCCGTTTCTACGATGATGCAGGCTATATCGAAGCCATGAAAAAGCAGATTCAGGCATATTGGGCGGAACACGGGCGCGGCGAAAAACTGATGCTGAGTTTTCACGGCATACCGCAGAAACAGTACGACGAGGGCGACCCTTATCCCGACGAATGCCGCCATACCGCCAAACTGCTTGCCGAAGCCTTGGGACTGGCTGAGCAGGAATATATCGTCTCCTTCCAAAGCCAGTTCGGCAAGGCAAAATGGGTTAAACCGAGTACGCAGGTTCTGTTTGACGAACTGCCGAAACAAGGCATAACGAAATTGGACGTTTTCTGTCCGGGCTTCATTGCAGACTGCTTGGAAACGATGGAAGAAATCGCTTTGATGGGGCGCGAACAATTTCACGCTGCCGGCGGTAAAGAATACCGCTATATCCCCTGCCTGAACGACGGCGCAGAATGGATAGGCGCGCTGGCAGATTTGGTGCGGTGCAATTTGCGCGGATGGGTTTGAAGTATCCTTCCGTTTGTTTGACTTAAATCTAAGGTCGTCTGAAAAGCTTCGGCAGGATAGGTTTTCAGACGACGGTGGATTCGCATTTGAAGTGCAACTTTCCCTAACAGAAAAAGGCCAGTATGCGGTAGCATACGGCCTTTCCTGCAAGAA